>NZ_JBIUWQ010000024.1:0-90518 GCF_044743525.1 Pseudomonas sp. NPDC087598
GACACAGGTCATCTCCTTCGCGATGAGCAATGTGTCTATTAAAAAGTGTCCACCATGTGTCCGAACACCTGTCCACCATGTGTCCGGTACATACACTCCCGAAGGAGAGGGGACTGACCCTGTTGTTTGCGGTCAATCCGGCGACCTGAGCGATCGATTTGAATTCAAGATCCGATTCAGCGCGGTGCCTCACGTCGGCGTAGATCCCGACCATCCCCCAATCAGTTCCCTCTACCTCCGGGAGAGGGCTAGGGTCAGGGGCTTTTTTGTGGGAAAAGTGGAAGACGTGAGCGGCGCACAACTTTCCAAGACGTTTCGCTAAAGCCCTCACCACAGTGGGCTTTAAATACGTACAAAAATTAGCGAAATGTCTGACAGAGGCGCTCGTTGCACCTCTCTATCGCGGCACTTATAGTCTCGGCTCGCAGAAATCTCTGCGACGATCTTGGCCGGTCGAGTACAGGATCTAACCCATTTGGAGTGAATTCTATGACCGACCAAGTAATGCCTCGCTACCTCCCCATCGACACCTATGACGCCGATTCCCCGGTGCTCTTCATCAACACCCACACAGAACTCAGCGACATGGCCGCCTGTGCGATGCACCGGTTCGTCGTCGTGCGCGATCTGGCCGACACCTTGGCCAGTCTCAACCTCAAAGACATTTCCGATTGTGATCTGACGCGGGTGACCAGCGCGGTGCATCTGTTGATGCGCGAGGGTTGCGCGATTCTGAATGTGATTCAGGCGCGGGCGATGCAGAGGGAAGAGGCGTAAAAAACGCCGATTTAGCGGCGTAGCGGGTGGCATCATCGCTGGCAAGCCAGCTCCCACAGGGTTTGGTGTATGACCACTAATCTGCAGTTGGTCGCATAACCTGTGGGAGCCTGGCTTGCCAGCGAAGGCGTCAGCCCGGCCAACTTATTACTCCTTGACGCTCATGTATTCCTTGGCCCAGAGGATGTATTCCTCAGGCTGGGTATAGGTGTGCGTCAACTCGGTCGCGCTCAGGTCGGAAGCCTGGGTAAAGATCTGCCGCTGCTCGCGCAGGCTGTCGTAGGTTGCCTTGATTGCCGCAAAGTAAGCGCCATGCCCATCGATGGTCACACGCACGCCCAGTTCGGCCAGACGCTTGTCGTCACGCAGCGCCGGGTTGCCGTAGGTGACCAGCATCAACGGCACGGTGAGGTGTTCGGCGATCTGCTCAAGCTGATCGAAGTCCTGCACGCCAACCATGCAGATGCCGTCAGCGCCTGCGGCCTGATACTGGCGGGTGCGGCTGATGATTTCCTGGTTCGGCAGAATGCCGGCGTTGGTGCGGGCGATGATCGCCATTTCCGAGTCGACCCGGGCTTCCAGCGCCGCACGGATCTTGCCGACGCCTTCGGCGACCGAGATCAGGTCGGTCGATTTGCGCCCGAATTGGGCGGGCAGCAGGGTGTCTTCGATGGTCAGGGCAGCGACGCCGGCGCGCTCCAGTTCGACGATGGTGCGCATCACGTTGAGGGCGTTGCCGTAGCCGTGGTCGGCGTCGGCGATCACCGGCAACTGGGCAACGCGGCCAATGCGCGTGGCCTGTTCGGCGAACTCGCTGAGGGTGATCAGGGCAAAGTCCGGCGCGCCGAGCACCTGTAACGAGGCCACGGAACCGCCGAGAATCCCCACTTCAAAACCCAGGTCAGCGGCAATGCGTGCAGACATCGGGTCAAACACCGAAGCCGTGTGGTAGCAGGCGTCGGAGGCCAGCAGCTGACGGAAGTTACGGCGCAAATCTTGATGAGAAAGCCTGGTCATACGAGTTCCACCAATACAAAGGAATGGAAAGGCTTGAGCAAAGGTGTCAACGCCGAAGAGTGAAAAGGCTATCACGCGAATGGGTCAAGGATCATGACGAATTTGCAAGGCAGCGATTTGCCGATGAATCTTCTGCTGAAAGGATTCACCTTGGAAGGGGAAAATTTACCTGTGGCAAGGGAGGCAGGCTTGATCCCCGAGAATCAGGCGGCCACAGCCTGCTGCTGTTGATTGGGCAACATTACTGCCCTGACCGAATTGCCCGGTTGCAATTGCAAGCGTTTGGCCGTCAGGCGATCGATCACCAGGCTGCTGCCGACCCGACGCGCCCGCGCCACAGTGATGCGGCAGTTTTCCAGACGCCGGTTATGGATCAGCCACAGCGGCGCCTGTTCGTCCGGGCTGCCAAGGCTCAAGGTCAGTTCAAGGCTGTCACGTACCGTACGGATGTTGCGGATCGGCGCTTCAATCACCGGCCCACCGTCAAAAATGTCGATATAGCCCTTGTGAGTGAAACCTTCGGCCTGAAGAATTTTCAGCGCCGGCTCGGTGTTGGGATGTGCCTGACCGATCGCCGCCTGAGCCTGTTCAGTGAGCATGCAGGTATACAGCGGTTGGCGCGGCATCAGCTCAGCGATAAAGGATTTGTTGCCCAGCCCCGACAAGTGGTCGGCGTGGCTGAAGTCCATCTGAAAAAAGTGCCGACCCAGGCTGTCCCAGAACGGCGAACAGCCCAGTTCATCAGCACTGCCGCGCAGTTCGGCGATCATCTTTTCGCCAAACAGATGCGGAAACTCGGCGACAAACAGCAGGCGCCCCAAGGACAGCAGTCGCCCGTTACTGCCGTGACGATGGTCATGGCCCAAAAACAACGAGCACAACTCCGATTGGCCGGTCAGTTCATTGTTGAGAAACAGCGTTGGAATCTGCCGCTGAATACCCAGGTTCGGTGCCGAACTCACCGTCAAGCCAACGCGATAGTTGTACCAGGGTTCGCGCAAGCCGATCGCCCCGGCCATGGCGCTGACGCCGACCACGCGCATGTCATCATCTTCGAGCACGAACAGGTAGTCGGCGTCGGCGCGTTCCACCTGCTCGGCGAATGCGCGTTGCGCCCAGCGCACCCGGTGGGACAGGCGATCTTCATTGGCCGGCAGGGTGGTGAACCCTGGGCCGGCCTGTTTTACCAAGGCCATCAAGGCTGGCAGGTCGCTGACTTTAACCGGGCGGACAATCATGCTGTAACTCCTTCTGCGCGCCTGTTCGGGCACTGTCGTTGGGTGCGGAACCGGGCGCGGTTCACAGGGCAATCAGGCGGATCTGGCTGCCATCGGTCACGTTCAGCGCCGCACACATTGCAGGGGTGAGGGACAGCGGTTGATCGGGCTGGTAATCGAGTTCGGCGACGATGGCCCGGAAACCGTGGAGCGTGTCGTTGCTCAGCAGATAACGGCCACGCGCATCAATCTGTGGCTGTAGTCGTACTTCGGCGACCTGGCTACGGACGATCGAACGGATGTTCGTCGTGCGTGCGAACAGCGTCGGGCCGGCGTCGAACAGGTCGATGTAGCTGTTGGTTTCAAAACCTTCACGCTCAAGAATGTCGAAGGCTTCCTGGCCGTCCGGGTGGATTTTGCCAATACAGTC
Organism: Pseudomonas sp. NPDC087598; assembly: GCF_044743525.1. Classification (NCBI taxonomy): domain Bacteria; kingdom Pseudomonadati; phylum Pseudomonadota; class Gammaproteobacteria; order Pseudomonadales; family Pseudomonadaceae; genus Pseudomonas; species Pseudomonas sp. NPDC087598. Next base: position 3,442 of record NZ_JBIUWQ010000024.1, read on the forward strand.
CTGCGCCGCTTGCGGCAGCATCGGCACGTAGATCGGGTATTGCGGCATCAGTTCGGCGAGGAACGTGCGGCTCTGCAACCCGCACAACCGCTCGGCTTCAACGTAGGGCAGATCGAAGAAATGTTTGCCCAGTGCATCCCAGAACGGCGAGTTGCCGTGCTCGTCGCTGTAACCGACGATTTCGGTGATCACTGCTTCGGCGAAGCGTTGCGCGTGAGCCGCGATGAACAGCAAGCGCGCCCGCGAGAGCAATTCGGAGAACGGTGTGCGCACCAGTGCCGCGTCGATGTGGAAGCCGCGCAGCAGGGTGTGATCGTTCAAGTCGTGGCACAACGACAGCGCCGGCACGCCGTGCTCGATGTTCAGTTCCCGCGAGGCACTGGTGAAGTGGCGGTTGCGCAGGCTGTAGAACGGCTCGTCGAAACCGGCGGTGGCAAGAATCTCCGAGCAGCCCAGCAGTCGCTGATTGTTCAGGTCTTCCAGCACGAAGAAGTAATTCTCCGGGCCCTGCGCCGCGGCGTCGCTGTCGAACGAGGCAGCGGAGCCGGCGATTTTCTCGCGCAAGCGGTCGCTGTCGTCCGGCAGGGAGGTCACGCCCACCAGACTGTCGCGGGCCAATTGTTGGAGCTGGGTCAGGTCAGTCGGTGCGACTGGGCGTAAGACCAGCATGGATGTACTCCTGTATCAAAAGGTTCGGCGAATCGCCGAACCTGACTATCACTGTCGGGGTCCACGCGTTAAATCGGCGGTCGCCTGATTTGTTGTCAGACGCCGCTCTTTTTCTTGTCAGCCGTTGCTCGGGTCAGGCAACGCGGTGCTGGTGCCGAGCTTGTTGAGGAAGAACAGGTACACCAGGCCCAGAGCAATCCAGATCAGGCCGAGTTTCTGCGCATCGACGCCCATGTTGTACATGATGGCCGCGACGATGATGAAGCCGATCACCGGGCAGATCAGGTGGCGCACAACCTGACCGGACTTTTGCCGACGCCAGTAGTAGTTGATCACGGTCAGGTGCAGCAGCATGAAACCGCTGAGTGCGCCGAAGTTGACCAGCGAGGTCAGGGTGTCGACCGAGTTGATGAACAGGTAGCAGATCACCAGCGACAGCACCGCCACCAGATAAATGCTCAGGTATGGCGTGTTGTGTTTTGGATGGACCTTGGCCAGCACTTTCGGCAGCTTGCCGTCGCGGGCCATGCCGAACAGCAGGCGCGAGACTGCGGCTTGCGAGGTGATCGCCACGGCCACGCCCCAGGCCAGTGCCGTCGCCACACCGGTCAGCGTCGCGAGCCAGCTGCCAGCGGCGATTTCGGCGATTTCATAGAACGCGGTGTCGGCGGACTTGAAGCCCATGCCGGCGGCCAGATCAGTGGCGATCCAGGTTTGCGCAACGAAAATCACGCCCATCACCACCAATGTGATCAACGCGGCTTTGCCGATGCTCTTGCCCGGGTCACCCTTGATTTCTTCGGCGAGGGTGGAAATCGCATCAAAGCCAAGGAACGACAGCACTGCAATCGATACCGCTTGCATCAACAGGGCGAAATTGAAGGTTTCCGGGTGATACAGCGGCGCCAGGGTCAGTTCACCGTTACCGCCGCCGTTGTACAGGGCGGTCCAGGCGTAGAACAGGAAGATCCCCAGTACGACCAGTTGCGCCAGCAGGAAAATGATGTTCATCCGTGCGGTGAAGGTGATGCCGCGCAGGTTGACGAAAGTCGCGCTGACGAGGAACGCGAGGATGAAGCCGACTTTCGGAATGTCCGGATACAAGTGGTTGAGCGCCATTGCCGCGTACACATACAGCAGCGGCGGAATCAGCAGGTAGTCGAGCAGCATCAGCCAACCGGCGATGAAACCGACGTGTTGGTTGAGGCCGCGTTGCGCGTAGGAGTACACGGAACCGGCAATCGGGAAAGCCTTGGCCATGCTGCCGTAGCTCAACGCGGTGAACAGCATCGCTACCATGCCGATGATGTACGCCAGCGGCACCATCCCCGGTGCCTCGGCGTTGACGTAGCCATACACACCGAACGGGGCGATGGGGATCATGAAGATCATCCCGTACACCACCAGATCGGTGAGGGTCAGGCTACGTTTCAACTCTTGCTTGTAGCCGAATTCTTCAATTTCCATGAAGCGCAACTCCTTGTCAGCCATCGATTGTTTTTTAGTTGTTCTATCGGTAATCCGTTATAGCGTCAGCAGTCTTACAGGCGTTTTTCTTACAGCAATGGCGCTAGATACCCAGCCCAGCGCGATACGTCTTCGGGGCTGCGCAGCAAGTCATTGCGCACCTCGATCAGTACTGAATCCAGACCACGGGCATCGCCGTGGACGGGCACGGTCATGTCGCCCAGCGGATCGATTTTGTACGGCTGGTTGCCGGCCACTTTCAACGGGTGTTGTTCGAGCCCGTCGAGCAAGCGCTGGGCATAGGCTCTGGCTTGGCCGAACAGCACGCCGATTTCCAGCGGGCGAGGCTGGCCGTAATACACCGGGGTGAAACTGTGAATCCCGACCACTCGCACCGGTTGCCCCTTGGCGATGCGCTCGTCGATCAGTGTCTGCAAACGCGCATGGAACGGTTTGAACAGCGTCTGCCGGCGGTATTCGCGCGTGGCCTCATCCAGCTCCCGGTTGCCCGGCACCTGATAGATCTCACTTTGTGCCGGAATGCTGTCGGGGGCATGCCGTGGGCGATTGAGATCGATCAGCAGCCGCGAATAGTTGGCGCTCAATAGAGTCGCGCCGAGTTGCTCCGACAATTGCTTGGCCAGTTGCAGCGCACCGATGTCCCAGGCGATGTGTTCACGGGCGGCGGCAGCGTCCAGGCCCAGATTGTTCAGGGCCTCGGGGATGTAACAACTGGCGTGCTCGCACACCAGAATCAACGGGTGCGTCGAGTCGGCGCGGCTCAGGTTGTAGACCGGTCGGGTGTACAACCCCAGCTCGGCGGATTCAGTACAGGCGTGCATAGTGCTCACACAAGTCGGCGGGCGAGAGCTGTTCCGTCAGCGCCAGTTCCTCGGTTTTCAGGGCGTAATACGTGTCGAGCAACGGCTTGGGCAGCCATTCGTTGAAGGCAGCGCTGTCGCGCAGGCAATCCAGTGCCTGAGCCAGCGAGCCGGGCAGGGCAACGATGCCCCGGGCCTGGCGTTGCTCGTCGTTGAGTGAATCGGGAATTTCATCGGTGATCGCGTTCAGCGCCAGACGCTGTTCGATGCCCAGGCGTCCGGCAATCAGCAGCGCGGCCATCGCCAGGTGTGGCGAGGCGGTGGCGTCCATGGCGCGGAATTCGAGGTTGAATTGCTTAGCTACGGGTTTGCCGCCGAGGGTCACGGTCGGGCAAATGCGCAGTGCTGCTTCACGGTTTTGCTGACCGAGGCAGGCGTAGGACGCGCTCCAGTGATGCGGCTGCAAACGCTCGTACGACACCGGCGTCGGCGCGGTGAACGCACACAGCGCCGGCAAGTAATGCAGGATGCCCGCCGCCCAATGCTGGCCGAGGGTCGACAGGCCATTGCTGGTGCCGGCGTCGTAGAGCATCGGCTGGCCGGCCAGATCGAGCAGGCTGACGTGCAGGTGCACGCCGTTGCACACCGCGTCTGCGGCCGTTTTCGGCGCGAAACTCAGGTCGAGGCCCATTTGCCGGGCGATCTCGCGGGTGATTTCGCGCACATTGACCGCACGATCGGCTGCGGCGACGCCAAGCGTCGGGCGGCAGGTGATTTCGTATTGATGCTTGCCGTATTCAGGCAGGAACATTTCCGGTTCGACGCCACCGGCACGCAAGGCACTGAGCAGCCAGCCACCGAATTCGGCGCCCTGACGCTGGGCTTCGAGGGAAAACGCCAGGTGTTGGGCAAAGCCTGCGTGCAGGTTGAACTCATGTTCGAACGCGGCGTTGACCTGCAAACCGAGTAGATCGCGATAACGTTCGATTTCGTCGCGCAACAGCGTGCGCGGGCAGGCGCCCCACGGCCGGCCGTCGGTTTCGCGGATATCACCGTGGATGAAGTCCAGCGCGGGCGCTTCGGCGGCCGGGCCGTTGCTGACGGTGACGCGGCTGCTCAGGTCGGGAATCAGGCGCAAGTCGCCATAGGCGCCCCACGGATTGGTCGAGGCAATGATGTCCTGAGGCGTCAACGCGCTGTTGGCCGGCACCCAGCCACAACCGGCGGCCTGGTAGTGTTCAAGTTCGTCGGTGGGAAACGAGCGGCCACGGGTGATGCCGATCAGATCGGTGGTGACGATGGTGGTCATCGGCAATGGCATCAGGCGTGCGCTCATGGCTGCATCTCCTGCAACCGGCCGAGCACGGTTTGCGTGTCGGTGATCCAGCAGTAGCCCTTGATCGCGTTGAGGCAGGCGTTGTGGCGTTCGGCGCTGTAGGTGGCGCAAGCGTCCTCGACCAGAGTCACCAGATAGCCGCGGTCGGCGGCGTCACGCACGGCCATGTCCACGCATTGGTCGGTGACAATGCCGGCGATGATCAGATGGCGGGTTTCGAGATTGCGCAGCACGTAGTCGATGTTGGTCGAGTTGAAGACCCCGGAAGAGGTTTTCGGCAGGACGATTTCATTTTCCACCGGGGTCAGGTCTTCGATGATCCGCGCCTGCACGCTGCCCTTGGGCAGATGCATATCCGACAGTTTGTGATCCAGCGAGCGGTCGCGGCCGTCGGCGGTCAGGCTTTCGATAATGGTATGGAGCACGTTCTGCCGTGCCTCGCGAAAGGCGCTGAGCAAACGTCGTTGATTGGGCACCACCTGCATGTGTGCACGGGTCAGGAAATACTCGGCGTCCGGGCCGTTCAGGTGCGGGTCGAACTGCGGTTCGAGCCAGGCACGCTGCATGTCCACCAACAACAACGCGGTGTGATCGGTGACAAAGGGCAAGTCCCGCGGCGAGCGGTGGGGAAGGCTGAACATCCTTATTTATCCTCCAGCAGGTGGGTGTTGAAGTCGTTGCGCAGGGCGTCGATGCCTTCCAGGCGATCGGCCAGATTGTCAGTGCGCAGGGTCAGGCAGGCGATCAGTGCTTCGACCTGTGCCAGCGCCGGCACCATGGTGTCGAACGGCGAGGCCGATTCCACCGGAGCGCTGATGATCAGGTCGGCCATTTCGCGCAGCGGCGAGGCGTAGATATCGGTGAACAGCACCACGCGTGCGTTATTGTTTTTCGCCGCGCTGGCGACGCGCAGGGCCTGGGTCTGATAGCGGCGGTAGTCAAACACCAGCACCACGTCCTGACGTTGCAGATCGAACAGCCGATCGGGCAGTTGCGCGTTGTCCTCCAGTGCAAAGCAACCGGGGCGCAGCAGGCGCAAGTGATTGAGCAGGTAAGTCGCCATCAGGCTGCTGAAACGTCCGCCGAAGCAATACACCTGATGCCGCGCATCGAGCAGCCAGTCGGTGAGGATGCGCACGTCTTCGGGTTGGGTCAGCGATTGGGTGTCGACCAGCAAGCGATGGCTGTCAGCCAGATAGTGGCTCCAGGCATCATCCTTGTGTTGTTGCGCACGAGGCTGCAACAACGTACGCGGCGAGCGCAGGCGATGGTCCATGTCGCTGAGCAGCGCATCCTGGAATTCGGCGTAGCCGCCAAAACCGAGTTTTTTTACCAGCCGCACGATGGTCGGATCGCTGACCCCGGCATGTTCGGCCAAGCGCGCCATTGGCCCCAGGCCGTTTCTTGGGTATTGATCCAGCAAGGCGCGCACGACTTTGCGTTCCGACGGCGTAAGATCGAGGCCGGGGTCGGTGATCAAGTCTCTGAGAGGGGGCATCCTGGCTCCTGCTGGATGGGTGTGTCGAATTCGCTTCACAATCCGTTAAAACAGTATTTATGTAACTGGCGTTACATGTCTAGTGAATTCTTTTTGCTGTTGAAAAGGCGCCAAAATGGAGCAAGACCCCTGTGTAACAAGGGCTACACCGAACTCGACAGGCTTTGTAGTCCATTGCCCGTAGCTGTGTCAGACATTGCCGTTTTTGCGCTTAAGTCACTTTTTCGCGACATTGCATCAAGTCCCCCTGAGCCCCCGGTTTACGGCACAATTGCCCTTGGTTCGGCATTGCGCCGTGGATTTTCATGACTCTCGACAGAGTGATCGATCGTGCAGACCACCCGTTTGACCCTGATGTGCCATGCGCGAACCGTCGCACAAAAACTGGCGTGTTTTCCTACGAATGAGCCTGTTGAAAATACCGACCTGGCGGCTGACTCGCTGGCCGTGCGGTTCGACTCCCCACGACGTCTGATCTGCGGCCCTGAGTTGCGCACTCGTCAGACGGCTCAGTGGTTCGGCACGGATGCGCAAGTCGACGAGGCGCTACGCGATTGTGACTGGGGCCGCTGGCACGGCCGGTCGATCAAGGATCTGCAGCGTGAGGAAGAGGCGGCGCTGCAGGCCTGGCTGGAAGATCCCCACGCCACGCCCCATGGCGGTGAGTCGGTTGCCGGACTTTGTGAGCGTGTTGCGGCTTGGCTGCAGAGTTTGCAAACCACGCCGGGCCATGTGGTGGCGGTCACCCATCCGTTTGTCATCCGCGCCGCGCTGATCCAGGTGATGCGCGGCTCAGCTTTTCATGACATTGATGTCGAACCATTGTCGGTGGTCGAATTGCGCTTTACCGGCCGCTGGCGATTGCGCTTGCCCGGTCTCGATCTTGAAGGAGCACGCTGATGAAACAATTATTGGTGATCGGCATCGGCGCCGGTAATCCGGACTACATCACGATGCAGGCGGTGAAAGCGCTGAACCGGGTGGATGTGTTCTTTCTGATGGATAAAGGTCAGAGCAAGGACAAACTGATCGATTTGCGTCGCGAAATCTGCGAGCGCTATATCACCGATCCCACGTACCGCTTCGCCGAAGCCCACAGCCCGGAGCGTGAACGCGGCGACGTGGACTACACCGCCAGCGTCGATGACCTGAACCGCGCCAAGCAGCAAACCTTCGAACGGCTGATCAATGACGAATTGTCTGACGGCGAGTGCGGCGGTTTTCTGGTGTGGGGTGATCCGGCGTTGTATGACAGCACTGTGCGTATTTTGCAGGCGATTCACGCGCAAGGCCGCTGTGCCTTTGAGTTTGAAGTGATCCCGGGGATTACCAGCGTTCAGGCGCTGGCCGCGCAGCACAAGGTGCCGTTGAACACGATTGGGCGTTCGGTGGAAATCACCACGGGGCGGCGGTTGGCGGCAGGCAAGGTCAGTGATGCGGACAGTCTGGTGGTGATGCTCGATGCCGAAGATTCCTACCACCATGTGGCCGATCTGCAGACAGACATTTACTGGGGGGCTTATCTGGGGACGCCGGATGAAATTCTCATCAGCGGCAAGCTGGGGGAGGTGGCGGATGAAATCGAGCGGGTGCGCAAGGCTGAACGGATTAAGCATGGCTGGATCATGGATACGTATTTGCTGCGCAAGCCTTAGATCTCAATGACCGGGCGGCCCTTTCGCGAGCAGGCTCGCTCCCACAGGGAATTGTGGTCGGTGCAACGATTGGGTCTGTTCTCTGTCCCCACGAGGGACTTTGTGCATGGGGCAGGCAGCGGGCGGATGTCGTGGATCCGCCCGCTGTCTGTATTGCTCGTTACACGCGTTGCAGCGCCAGGGCTACGCCTTGACCGCCACCGATGCACAGGGTCGCGAGACCCTTTTTCGCATCACGTTTGATCATTTCATGCAGCAGGGTCACCAGTACGCGGCAGCCCGATGCGCCAATCGGGTGGCCCAGCGCGATCGCGCCGCCGTTGACGTTGACCTTGTCCAGATCCCATTGCAGATCCTTGGCCACCGCCAGCGATTGCGCGGCGAAGGCTTCGTTGGCCTCGATCAGCTCGAGTTGGCCAATGTCCCAGCCAGCCTTGGCCAGGCAGCGACGGGTGGCCGAAACCGGGCCGATGCCCATGATCGCCGGGTCGACACCGGCGTTGGCGTAAGCGGCAATGGTCGCCAGCACAGGCAAGCCCAGCGCTTTGGCTTTCTCGGCGCTCATCAGGATCACCGCAGCAGCGCCGTCGTTCAGCGACGAAGCATTACCGGCAGTGACGCTGCCGTCCTTTTTGAACGCTGGACGAAGCTTGGCCAGTGACTCGGCAGTGGTGTCGCCACGCGGTTGTTCGTCAACCTTGAATGCCACCGGATCGCCTTTGCGCTGTGGAATCAGGATCGGCGTGATCTCATCGACAAAACGCCCGGCCTCGATGGCAGCAGCGGCTTTTTGCTGAGACGCGGCAGCGAAGGCATCTTGCTGTTCGCGGCTGATCTCGTATTTCTCGACCAGGTTCTCGGCGGTGATGCCCATGTGGTAATCGTTGAACGCATCCCACAGACCGTCGCTGATCATGGTGTCGACGATTTGTGCATGACCCATGCGCAAACCGGTGCGCGCACCTGGCATGACGTAGTTGGACAAGCTCATGTTTTCCTGGCCACCGGCGATGATCACCTCGGCGTCGCCGCAACGGATCGCCTGAGCACCGAGGTGCAGAGCCTTAAGACCCGAACCGCAAACCTTGTTCAGGGTCATGGCCGGTACGGCGTGGGGCAGGCCAGCCTTGATCGCGGCCTGACGCGCCGGGTTCTGGCCGGCGCCGGCAGTCAGCACCTGACCCATGATCACTTCATCCACTTGCGCACCGTCCAGGCCGGTCTGCTCGAGCAACTGACGGATCACCGCCGCGCCCAGATCCACCGCGGATACGCTGGCCAGGGAGCCCTGGAAACTGCCGATCGCGGTACGCGTGGCGGCAACAATGACGACATCTTGCATTTTCGAATTCCTCACTCGGCAGCGAACTGCATTTCCGGCACGTGATCCGGGACGATCAGTTTACCAGCGGTTTTGGCGACGATTTCCTCGACGCTGACGCCAGGTGCGCGTTCCTTGAGGACAAAAGCGCCATTCTCGATTTCCAGGTAGGCGAGGTCGGTCAGCACGCGCTTGATGCAGCCGGCGCCGGTCAGCGGCAGGCTGCACTTGGACAGGAGTTTCGACTCACCGTCCTTGGACGCGTGGGTCATGATGACGATGATGTTGTCGGCACCGGCCACCAGGTCCATGGCGCCGCCCATGCCCTTGACCAGTTTGCCGGGGATCATCCACGAGGCGATGTTGCCTTCGACGTCGACTTCGAACGCGCCGAGCACGGTCAGGTCGACATGGCCGCCACGGATCATCGCGAAGGACTCGGCTGAGTTGAAGATCGACGCGCCGATACGCGCGGTCACCGTTTGTTTGCCAGCGTTGATCATGTCGGCATCGATGGTTTCTTCAGTCGGAAAAGGGCCCATGCCGAGCAGTCCGTTTTCCGATTGCAGCATGACTTCCATGCCTTCGGGGATGTAGTTGGCAACCAGGGTCGGAATGCCGATACCGAGGTTCACGTAGTAGCCGTCCTGCATTTCGCGGGCGACGCGCTGAGCCATTTGTTCGCGGGAAAGTGCCATGTTTTTATTCTCCGTCAGCCTGAATTATTTGCGGATGGTGCGCTGTTCGATGCGTTTTTCGAACGTGCCGCAAATGACCCGATCGACGTAGATGCCGGGGGTGTGGATCTGCGACGGATCCAGCTCGCCGGGCTCGACGATTTCTTCGACTTCGACCACGGTGATCTTGCCGGCAGTGGCGGCCAGCGGGTTGAAGTTCTGTGCGGTGTGACGGTAAACGACGTTACCGAAATGGTCGGCTTTCCAGCCTTTGACGATGGCGAAGTCGCCGGTGATGGATTCTTCCATCAGGTACTTGCGACCTTTGAACTCGCGCACTTCCTTGCCTTCGGCAACGGGTGTGCCGACACCGGTGGCGGTGAAGAAGGCCGGGATGCCGGCACCGCCTGCGCGCATCTTCTCGGCGAGGGTGCCTTGCGGCGTCAGGATGACTTCGATTTCGCCTTTGAGCAGTTGCTCTTCGAACAGCTTGTTTTCGCCAACATAAGAGGCGATGACTTTGCTGATCTGGCGATCGGTCAGCAGCACGCCGAGGCCGAAACCGTCGACGCCACAGTTGTTGGAAACGACGGTGAGGTCGCGGGTGCCCTTGCGCTTGATCTCGGCGATCAGGTTTTCCGGAATGCCACACAGACCGAAACCACCGGCGATGACGGTCATGCCGTCTTCCAGCCCGGCGAGGGCTTCCTCGTAGGAACTCACGCGCTTGTCGAAACCTGCCATATGCACCTCTTTTATTATTTGCGGGCGGCTGGCTAGCCGAATGACTGGAGTGTCGCGCTGGACGATATATTTGTTAAGTTGATTTTTAAGGTTGATTGATAGATAAAACTCAATAAAGTCTCTTCAAATCACTTGGCCCCTGTAGGAGCTGCCGCAGGCTGCGATCTTTTGACCTTGACCTTAAAAAACAAAATCAAAAGATCGCAGCCTGCGGCAGCTCTTACAGTTTGAACGGCGTTCAATAGTATGACCATCAAACAGATTCGCGCCTTTCTCGCCGTCGCCCAAAGCCTCAGTTTCGCCGTGGCCGGCGAGCGCCTGCACCTGTCGCAATCGGCGCTGAGCCTGACCATCAAAGCCTTGGAGGAAGGCCTCGGCGGGCGCCTGTTCAGCCGCAATACCCGCAACGTCGCCCTGACCGCCGAAGGCGAATCCCTGTTGCCGCTGGCCCGACGCTTGATCGCCGACTGGGACAACGCCGAAGACGAAATGCGTCAGCGCTTCAGCCTGCAACGCGGGCGGGTGACGCTGGCGGCGATGCCATCGTTTGCCGGCAACTTGCTGCCGCCGATCCTCAAGACCTTTCGGGCGCGCTACCCGAACGTCAACGTGACGGTCAATGACGTAATCAACGAACAGGTGCTGGAGATGGTTCGCGACCGCCAGGTTGAGTTGGGCGTGGCGTTCGAGCCGATGCAGAACACGTCGATGACGTTTACGCCGCTTTATCTGGACCGCTTCGTCGCGGTGGTCCCGCAGGATTCGCCGCTGGCCGCACGCAGCGAGATCGACTGGCAGACGTTGTTGCAGGAGCCTTTTATCACCTTGCAGCGGCCGTCCACGGTGCGGGTGATGCTTGAAGAACACTTGCAGGCGCGGGGCATGAAGTTGCCGGTGGAGTTCGAAAGCCACCAACTGGCGACGGTCGGGCGGATGGTGGCCAGTGGGCTGGGAGTGAGCGCGGTGCCGGCACTGTGCGCCGAGCAGATGCAGGAATTGGGTGCGCGTTGCCTGACGTTGAATGATTCGGTGGAACGGGCGATTGGCGTGTTGACCGAGCCGGGCAATGAACTGTCGGCGGCGGCGCAGGCGCTGTTCGATATCCTCAAAGCCGAACACTGAACCTGTAGGAGTGAGCCTGCTCGCGATAGCGGTGTTTCAGTCAGCAACGATGTTGGCTTACAAGACGCTATCGCGAGCAGGCTCACTCCTACAGGGAATTTATGTGTTCAGGAGATGAGCTGTTGCGATAGCAACGGCAGGAGCTGTTCGCAGGAGGCCTCGATCTTCAAGTCGAGCAATTCATCCGCCCGGGTCTTGCCCAGATTGATCGCAATCAACGGCTTGCCGCGATCGGCGATCACCCGGCACAGACGAAACGCTGAATACGCCATCAACGAAGACCCGACCACCAGCATCCCCGCCGCTGTTTCTGCCGCCGCCATGGCCCGTGCCGCTGTGGTCTGCGCGACGTTTTCGCCGAAAAACACCACATCGGGTTTCATCCGCTCACCCGCGCAATGGGGGCAGTGCGGCACCTGAAAGCGTGCCTCGAACGCCGGGTCGAGCAGGGTATCGCCGTCAGGTGCCTGCACTGCGTCGACGCCGGCCAGGTACGGATTCTGCTGTTCCATCAGACGCTGAATCGAATCGCGCTCACTGCGCTGCCCGCAATCCAGGCACAGCACGCGATGCAGGCTGCCGTGCAATTCGATCACGTCATGACTGCCGGCCTGATCGTGCAAGGTGTCGACATTCTGCGTAATCAAGCCACTGATGCGCCCCTGGCGCTGCAAACTGGCCAGCGCTTCGTGCGCCGCATTCGGCTGCGCCTGGCGCACGCGCGGCCAACCGAGCATCGCCCGCGCCCAATAGCGGCGGCGTGACTCGGGGGCGGAGAGGAATTCCTGATACATCATCGGCTGGCGGCCACGGCGCACACCGTCGCTGTCGCGGTAATCAGGGATGCCCGAAGGTGTGCTGATGCCGGCACCGGTCAGCACCAGAAAGTCGCCATCGGCCATAGCCCGTTGCAGCGTGTCGAGGTGTTCGCGGATCGGGCTGTCAAGCATGGTCGGCGCTCCTGGCAGAGAGAATGCCTTGCAGGTTAACACCGACCCCTGTGGCGAGGGAGCTTGCTCCCGCTGGACTGCGCAGCAGGCCCATCCTTTGGGGCCGCTTCGCGACCCAGCGGGAGCAAGCTCCCTCGCCACAGGGGATGTGTTCTTTTCAGTCCCGATGATTTACTTGCGCGCCTCCAGTATCAGATTGAACGGCGTTTGCGTTGCACGCCTGAAACGCTTGAACCCGGCCTCGGCAAAGACCTTGCGCAGGCGCATCTCACCCGCTTGCGCACCGAGCCCGAGGCCAACTTCCTGAGACAGCGAGTTCGGCGTGCAAATGAACGTCGACGCCGCGTAGAACAGCCGACCGACCGGGTTGATGTTGTCGTCCAGCGTGTCGTTGGCGAATGGCTCGACCAGCAACACCGTGCCGTCATCCTTCAGCGAGTCGTAGGCGTGGCGAGCGGCGCCGACCGGGTCGCCCATGTCGTGCAGGCAGTCGAAATAGCAGATCAGGTCGTAATCGCTGCCCGGATAGCTCTTCGCCGAGCCCTGGAAGAATTTCGCCCGGCTGCTGACGCCGCCTTCTTCGGCGCGTTGGGTGGCGACGGTGATCGACGGTGCATGGTAGTCGTAGCCGACGAAGCGCGAGTTGGGAAACGCCTGGGCCATGATCACCGTCGAGGCACCGTGGCCGCAGCCGATGTCGGCGACTTTCGCGCCATCCTCGAGTTTCGCCACGACACCCTCCAGTGCCGGCAGCCATTCGGCAATCAAGTGTCCCTTATAGCCTGGGCGGAAAAACCGTTCGGTGCCGGTGAACATGCACGGGTGGTGATCGCCCCAGGGCACGGCGCCGTTGCCGCGCATGGCTTTGACCAGTTTGTCCTTGTCATGGAAAAACGACGCCACCACGCCGAGCCCGCCGGCGACGTACACCGGCGAGTCTTCGACGGCCAACGCCAGAGCCTGTTCTTCCGGCAAACGGAATTGCCCGTCGAGGTGCTCCATGTAGCCCGACGCGGCGTGTGCGCTGAGCCATTCGCGGACCAGACGGGGATTGCAGTGGGTTTTTGCCGCGAGGGTATCGGGGCTGATCGGCTGACTGTCGGCCATCGCCCGGTACAGCCCGAGCTCCTCGCCGACGATGACATTGGCCAGCATTGCCGCGCCGCCCATGTCGTTGACCAGTTTGCCCATGAACTCGTTGAGTCGGGACTCGTCCATCACATGTGCTCCTGAAACAGGATCACGGTCCGGCGACGTTGAGGGTCGAGGCATGCGCCACCGGGCGGTGGTCATGGAAACGGGCAGGGCACGGCAAAAGTCCTGCAGCCCCCTCGACTGGGTAATGAAAGAGTCTAGCCCTCGTCCGGGATAGACGCTGAATTTGTGGGCACTGAAAAACCTGTGGGAGCTGGCTTGCCAGCGATGGCGTGGGCATAGCAACTGACTTGGTGCCCGATACCCCGCTATCGCTGGCAAGCCAGCTCCCACAGGGGACGGTGTTTGATGAGGGATTTGTATTGCCGTGTATCGCGTTGGCTCGGGGATACACGAGGTGGCAAATCCCCGGTTGGCTGAACACAGCGGCGATACAGCCGTCGGTTCAACTGGGTTGGCCAATCAAACGAGGTCAACGCCCATGCAAACTTCCCCATCATCAAGGCAACCCAGCGTCGGTCTGGGTCTGCGGCGTGGTCTGTTGCAAGACCTGCTAGCCGCCCGTTCCGGCGATTTCGATTTTCTCGAAGTCGCCCCGGAAAACTGGATCGGCGTCGGCGGCGCCCATGGCGCGGCGCTGCGCGAACTGGCCGAGCGTTATCCGCTGTCCTGTCACGGATTGTCGTTGTCGCTGGGCGGTTCGGCGCCGCTCGATACTGGTTTTCTGCAAGAGATACGGGTGTTTCTCGACCATCATCAGGTCCGGCATTACAGCGAGCACCTGAGTTATTGCAGCGATGACGGCCATCTCTACGATCTGCTGCCCTTGCCGTTCACCGAAGAGGCCGTGCGCCACGTTGCCGCGCGCATCCGCCAATCCCAGGACATTCTCGAGCGGCGTCTGGCGGTGGAAAATGTCTCCTACTATGCGGCCCCGCGCCAGGACATGGACGAAGTGACCTTCACCAACGCCGTGCTGCGCGAGGCCGATTGCGACCTGCTGCTGGACGTCAACAATGTCTTCGTCAATTCGATCAACCACGGCTTCGATCCGCAGGATTTCCTCGCACGGATCGAGCCGGGCAGGGTGGCCGGCATGCACGTGGCCGGGCATTTCGATCAGTCCGACACACTGAAGATCGACACCCATGGCGCCTCGGTGAAACCGCAGGTGTGGTCATTGCTGGCCGAAGCCTATGCGCGGTTTGGCGCACAGCCGACCTTGCTCGAGCGGGATTTCAATTTTCCGGCGTTCAGCGAACTGGTCGCCGAGCTACAGACTATCCGCCGTCTGCAAGGCGAAGGAGTTCCGCGTGGATAACCTCGAACGGCAACAACAGGCGCTGACGCGCTATCTGCGTGATCCTGAGCAGCAACCACCACCTGCTGGAATGAACGTCACGCGGGTCAATGTCTACCGCGATCTGGTGTTCAGTAACCTCTCGCAATTGTTGAGTGGCACTTTTCCGGTATTGATCCGGATCATCGGCCAACAACGCTGGAACCAGTTGATTCGTGGTTTTTTGCGCGACTACCGAGCTCAGACCCCGAAATTCGCTGAGATTGCCGAGGCGTTCCTCGACTATCTGGCCACGCAGCCTGCGGTGTTGCGCGAAGGTCAGTGGCCGGCGTTTCTGCTGGAGCTGGCGCATTACGAATGGGTCGAGATGGTCTTGCAACAATCCGACGCCGAGCCCTTGCCGTCAACCGATGCGGGGTTGTTGCTGGAGCAGCCGTTGCAGGTGTCGGCATTGGCGTGGCCGTTGGTTTATACGTGGCCGGTGCAGTTGCTCGGGCCAGATCACCAGCCCTCGGTCGCACCGCAGCAACCAACGCTGTTGCTGGTACGGCGGGAGGTGGACTTCAGCGTGAAATTCTCGGAACTGAGCCCACTGACATGGCGGTTGTTGCAGCGCATCGGTGAGCTTCCGGCATTGTCCGGGCGTGAGCAGTTGCAAGATTTGGCGCAGGAGGCGGGGCAGCTGGCAGACGAATCGTTCATGGACAGTGGATTGGCGCTGTTGCAGCAAATGCATGACGACGGCGTGATCGGCATCCTCTGAACACATCATGCTTGCCTGTAGGAGTGAGCCTGCTCGCGATAGCGGTCTGTCAGTCGGAGCTGGTTTAACTGACAGACCGCTATCGCGAGCAGGCTCACTCCTACAAGGGATGGTGTTGAGATTAAAGGTGTAGGGGGAGTTTGAGCTCGGCGCACAAGCCGCCGCCCTGGCGGTTGCTCAGGGTCAACGAGCCGCCCAGGGCCATCGCCAATTGCTGAGCGATCGCCAGACCCAGGCCGGTGCCGCCGGTGTCGCGGTTGCGCGAATTTTCCACGCGATAGAAAGGCTGCATCACCTGCGCGAGTTCCGCTTCGGCAATCCCCGGGCCGCGATCCATGACGGTGATCGACAGGTTGCCCTTGTTCGCTTCGACCCACACTTCAGCGGCGCCGGCGAATTTCAGGGCGTTGTCGGTCAGGTTGACCAACACCCGGCGCAACGCGTGCGGACGGGTGTCGACCACCGCCTCACTCTTGCCGACAAGCTGCACATCCTTGCCCATGTCCTGATAATCGAACACCAGGCTTTCAAGAAAGGAATCCATGTTGGTGCGCCGACTTTCCTCGGTCGAGCCATGGATGCTGCGGGCGTAGGCCACGCCTTCACGGACCAGGTGTTCCATCTCGCCGAGGTCGTTGCACAGTTTGTCCTTTTCCGCCGAGTCGTCCATGAACTCGGCGCGCAGTTTCATTCGGGTGATCGGGGTTTGCAGGTCATGGGAGATCGCCGCCAGCAGTTGCATGCGCTCCTTCAGATAATCGGCGATCCGCGCCTGCATCGCATTGAAGGCGCGGGCGGCGTAGACCACTTCGTTCGGGCCTTTCTCGTCCAGATGAATCGGGTGAGCGTTGGGGTCGAGGGTTTCCACGGCATTGGCCAGGCGGGTGAGGGGGCGGATGGCAATGCGCACCGCCAGCCAGGTGCAGGCAATCATCAAGGCCAGTTGGCCGAGCAATACCGCTGGCAACCAGGGTGACAGCGGCACCATCGAGGGGCGCACGTCAATGGTCACCGGGCTGCCGTCGCTCAGGCGCAAGTGGCCCTGGAAGTGCTTTCGCGGACCGGGAATGTCGGTGAACGTCAGCGGGTATTGGTCGCCGATTGCATCGGTGATCGACGTGACTGCAATCGGCACATCGCCCGGCCCGATGGCTGTGCCGGGTTCACCTTCGCTCAGCAGATAGCCGTAGTTGGCCCGCGCCAGGCGCTTGAGCCACGCCGGGCGCTCCTCGGCAGGCAAGCGGTCGAGGATCGCAATCGAGGTCGAGACGTCGGTTTCCAGATTGCCCAGCATGGTGTTTTTCGCGCTTTGGTAACGCTCGTAATACTGCGCGCCGAACGACAGTGCTTGGGCGAGGATCAGGCCGATCAGGAAAATCAGCGACACCCGCGAGGCAAGGGTACGCGGCCAGTGCAGGTTGAGGCTCATGCCGGGGCACCGAGGATCTCGACCGGCAGCGAAAACACATACCCTTCGCTGCGCACGGTCTTGATGTAGGCCGGTTCACGGGCGTCGTCCAGCAGGCGCTGGCGTAAGCGGCTGACCAGCAGATCAATTGAACGGTCGAACAGATCGGCGTCACGGCCCTGGGTCAGGTTGAGCAATTGATCGCGGCTGAGCACCCGTTGCGGATGATCGAGAAACACCCGCAGGAGGCGGTATTCGGCACCGCTGAGGGCGACCATGGTGCCGTCCTTGTCGAGCAGATGGCGGGCGGACGTGTCCAGTTGCCAACGGCCGAACGCCAGCAAGCGACCCGCTTCGGTAACCACCAGATTCGGCGGCAGCATCCTTGTGCGGCGCAGCACGGCGTTGATCCGCGCGAGCAATTCACGGGCGGCGAAAGGTTTGGTCAGATAGTCGTCGGCACCCATTTCGAGGCCGATGATGCGGTCGGTTTCATCGTTGCGGGCGGTGAGCATCAGCACCGGCGTGGCCTTGTGTTTGCCCACGCGCAGCTCGCGGCACAGCTGCAGGCCATCGTCGCCGGGCATCATGATGTCGAGCACGATCAGGTCGACGGTGTTGGCTTCGAGAAAGCTGCGCATTTGCCGGCCATCGGCGACCACGGTGGTGCGCAGGCCGTTTTTCTTCAGGTAGTTGCCGACCAGTTCGCGGATCTCGCGGTCGTCGTCGACGATGAGAATGTGATCGACATGTTCCATGGGATCAAGCCTCTATCAAAGGGGGAATACCGTGCAGTCTATCGAGCCTTCACGCGCTCGCCTGCCTGCCTTTGTATTGCAGTGTATCTGGCATGACAGCCGATACACGGGGACGCAAAAACACGATTTTTTCAGGCTTTTGTATCGCTGTGTATCCCTGGGCAGCAGGGATACACAGCCATTTATACCCGCCAGTTTCCGACACATAGGCGATACCTCGAGAGCCTTGAATGAGCTCCATCGAGGCACACCACAGCGCCTCGGCTCAAACCCACTGAAGCCTTGAGGAACACGCCATGAAAAATACTTCCGTTATCGCCGCCTGCCTGTTTGCCGCGCTGAATATCTGCACCCTGTCGGCCCGCGCCGAAGCCGTCGTCACCCCGCAAACTTACAGCTACGGCACGCAACTGGATATCCAGAAAGTGGTTTCGCTGACACAGGACAACTCGGTGACATGCGGCGTCGTCAATGCGCGCATGACGTACCTGGATTCGGCCAATAAAACTCACGTGCTGGATTACCGCAAGTTTGCTGACGGCTGCAACAACGACAACTGATTCGTCATTCTTTTAAAGGAAAAAACCATGAATAACCTCTCGCGTTTCCTCACAGCCGTCGCTTTCTCTTTCGCCGGTGCAGCCGCCCATGCCAACGCTGCGGTTGAACAGCATAGCTGCCACGGCAGCAGCTGTTTCCAACTGACGCCAATCGTCAAACAGGGCGCTGATGCTTTGCTCGCGGCTGACGGCGCCGGCCGCACGCCGCAAGGGCAGAGGCTGGAAAGCCAGAACGCCTGACCCCCGGCCACAGGGCTCAGTCTTCACATTTATTCAGGGTGACTTTTATGTACCTCATCGCTTTCCTTGGCGGTCTTTTGACCGTCCTCAGCCCCTGTATCCTGCCGGTGGTGCCATTCCTGTTCGCCGGGGCGCAGCGCAGCCGTACTTCGACTCTGCTGACCCTCGGCGGCATGACCCTGACGTTCGCACTGATTTCCAGTCTGGCGGTGGTCAGCAGTGAATGGGTCATTCAGGCCAGCAACAGCGGGCGCCATATCGCGCTGATCGTCATGGCGCTGTTCGCGCTGTCGCTGATCTCGGCGCGCATCGGTGACTGGCTGGCGCGTCCGTTTGTGTGGCTCGGCAACCGCCTCGATCCCGCTGCGCAGAAAAAGGCCGGGCCTTTGGGCTCGGTGATGATCGGCGTCGCTACCGGGCTGTTATGGGCGCCTTGCGCCGGGCCGATCCTCGGGGTGATTCTCACGGGCGCCATGTTGCAAGGCGCCAATGCGCAGACCAGCCTGTTGTTGCTGGCTTATGGCGCGGGCAGTGCGTTGTCGTTGGGCACGCTGATTTTCGCCGGGCGTGGGTTGGTCAACCGCTTGAAACCATCGATCCCGTTCAGCGGTTGGTTGCGCCGTGGCGCCGGTGTTGCGGTGCTCGCGGCGGCGGTCGTGATTTCCATCGGTGCCGATAAAACCCTGTTGGCCGGCACGTCCTCGCAAGGTGTCGCCAGTGTCGAGAAAAGCCTGCTGGATAATGTACCGAAAGTGCTCGACTTCCTCGTCAGCAAGGTACGCGCTGATTCGCTGATGGACGAGAGCAAAGGCGCGATGCCGTCGCTGTCCGGTGCCGTGCAATGGCTTAATTCACCGGAGCTGAGCGCCGAATCCCTGCGCGGCAAAGTGGTGCTGGTGGACTTCTGGACTTACGACTGCATCAACTGCCAACACACCTTGCCCTACGTCAAGGAATGGGCGCAGAAGTACCAAAAGGATGGCCTGGTGGTCATCGGCGTGCACACCCCGGAATACGGCTACGAACGTATCATCGACAACGTCAGGGATCAGGTGAAAAAGCTCGGTATCACTTACCCGGTGGCCATCGACAACAACTACGCGATCTGGCGTAACTTCGATAACCAGTACTGGCCGGCGCATTACCTGATCGACGCCAAGGGCCAGGTGCGTTTCAGCCACTTCGGCGAAGGGCGCTACGAGGCACAGGAGCAAATGATTCGGCAATTGCTGGAAGAGGCCAAGGCACCTGCTGCCTGATCAACTACCCCAATGGCTCAAAGGTCGCGCACCATGAGCCATTGGTCGTTGTCCCAGGCGCGAAAGCGCTCCAGCACCTGCCAGCCGCGTTTGGCGTAGTAGTCCTGTTTGGTCTGCGTGTGCAGATAAAGACGCGGCAGGCCACGGCTTTTCGCTTCCTGACAGATCCCTTCGATCAACTGCTCGGCGAGGCCTTGCCCACGAGCTGCCGGGTCGACGAATACGCAGGCCAGCCAAGGGCCAAGATCCGGTCGAAATGCGAGATCATCGCGGGCCAGCGCCGCACCACCGACCAGTCGCTCACCGTCCATGGCGATCAGGCAAGACCAGTCACCATTGCTTTGACCGTCGGCAAATTCCCGTTGCCATTCGGCCAGGGGCTGATGGGCGTATTCGTAGTGAAATTGCTGGTGGATCCACGCGGCATAGGTGTCGCTGTGTTGCAGATGGCGGGCCAGCCAGTCGAGATGCAGAGGCATGAGACGAGTCCGTTCAGAGGGCGAACGCGCATCAGAAACCAATCGCTCGCTGCTGGCAATGCCGAGGGTGTTGCACACCCTTTACAGATTTCCACCGCTTATCGGCAAAGCCGTGGTTTTGCCAGCTCGGCAGACGATTGGCAGGGACGCCGGGCGCCCTCGGCGCGATAGTGGGCGAGCAGGGCCACTGCCGGCCCCGTCACAAACGCTATACCACAAGAAGAACGCGAGGTTGCCATGCCGAAATTCGTGATTGAACGCGAGATTCCAGGAGCCGGGAAGCTGTCGGAGCAAGAACTCAAGGCCGTGTCGCAAACGTCCTGCCAGGCGTTGCGTGAACTCGGGCCACAGGTGCAGTGGCTACAGAGCTACGTCACTGCCGACAAAATCTACTGCGTGTACATCGCTCCCGATGAAGAACAGGTGCGCGAACACGCTCGCCTCGGCGGTTTCCCCGCCAACAGCGTGGCGCGAGTGGTGACGGTCATCGATCCGACTACCGCCGAGTGAAGGCAGCTTCAACCTGTTGTGGAGCACCCATTCATGAGTACCCCGATTGATCTGACTGCCTTGAAGGAACGCCAGAAAGTCGCCTGGGCCAGCGGCGACTACTCCCTGATCGGCACGACCTTGCAAATCGTCGGTGAAAACCTCGCCGAGGCCTGCGACCTGCGTTGTGATGAGGAAGTGCTGGATGTCGCCGCCGGTAACGGCAACGCGACGCTGGCGGCAGCGCGGCGAGGGTGTCTGGTTACCTCGACCGACTACGTGGCAGCCCTGCTGGAACGCGGCCAGGATCGCGCCCGCGCCGAGCACCTGGACGTGACTTTTCAAGTCGCCGACGCCGAAGCCTTGCCGTTCGCCGATGGCAGTTTTGCGGCGGTGCTGTCGACGTTCGGGGTGATGTTTGCCCCGGACCAGGACGCGGCGGCGGCCGAGTTGGCGCGGGTTTGCTGTCGTGGCGGGCGGATCGGTCTGGCCAACTGGACGCCGGAAGGTTTCGTCGGCCAGATGTTCAAAACCCTCGGTCGCCACTTGCCACCACCGGTCGGTGCCCAGCCACCGTCGAACTGGGGCACGGAAGCGTGGCTGCATCAGCATTTCGATGACCGCGATTTTGTCGTGCAGGTGACTCGTCGCGAATTCAACTTTCGTTACCGCTCGGCAGCGCACTTCATCGATATCTTTCGGCATTGGTACGGGCCGGTGCACAAGGCCTTCGCCGCGCTGCCGCCGGAAAGCGGCCAGGCGCTGGAAAGTGATCTGGCGGATTTGCTCAACCGTCTGAACCGGGCGGGGGAGGACTCGTTGGTGGTGCCGAGTGAGTATCTGGAGGTGGTGATCAGCAAGCGCTGAGTCGAACTCGATCCTTCAGCTCAAGGGAGACCCTTGTGGGAGCTGGCTTGCCAGCGATAGCGGTGTGTCAGACAACAAAGATATCGACTGACCCACCGTCATCGCTGGCAAGCCAAGCTCCCACAGGTTTCTGTGGTGCCCTCAAATTCCGCATGCACCGCAAATCTTTGTGGGAGCTGGCTTGCCAGCGATAGCAGTCTATTGGCAGATAAATATGCTGACTGACCCACCGCAATCGCGAGCAGGCTCACTCCTACAGAGATTTGCGGCGTACATCGCGTCTGTAAACGACACAAAACCTGTAGGAGTGAGCCTGCTCGCGATAGCGGTGGGTCAGACAACAAAGATATCGACTGACCCACCGCCATCGCTGGCAAGCCAGTTCCCACAGGTTTCTGTGTTTTGATTGGGCTTATTTCTGATGGGATCGATCAAACCACTCCAGCGCCGTGCGCCAGATGCAGATCCCCAGAAAGTACGCCGACATCAGCAGCCACAAACCCATCACCAGCGGGTTGATCACCGGGTGATTGAGCACCAGTGACAAACTGCACAGCAGCCAGATTGCCGTGACCGCAATGTTGATCGGCATGAAGCGGCGCACGCGGAACGGATGCAGGAACTTCATTCGCGTCACCGTCAGTAGCGCCAGGCCGATCACGGTCAGAAAGGTGATCCACGGTCCCGGCCCGATGATGTACAGGCACAGTGCGACGACGTTCCACGCGGCGGGGAAACCGACGAAATAGTTGTCCTTGCTTTTCATGTTGACGTTGCAGAAGCAGAACAGCGACGACACCAGAATCAGCGACACCGTCAGCAGCAGCGTGTAATCGGGCAGCGGAATGTAGCGATAGATAAACAGTGCCGGGATGAACACGTAAGTCAGGTAATCGATGACCAGGTCAAGGATCGAGCCATCGAAACTCGGCAGTACCGATTGCACATTGACCTTGCGCGCCAGTGCGCCGTCGAGGCCGTCGACGATCAGCGCCACGCCCAGCCACATCAGGCAATGGACGGGCTGGTTTTCGAGCAAGGCGAGGGTGGCCAGAAACGCCGTGACCACGCCGGTCGCGGTAAAGCCATGGGCGCCCCAGGCCTTGAGCCTGGCAATGTGGACGGTGGATATCACGGGGGCGTTCTCCAGAAATTCAAGCAAGCCGAGTCACACCCTTAAGCAGCAAGGGCGCCGGCTAACCGGGTCGGGGTTGCAGCTATCGACCGGTCATGCCGGGATAAGGTTCACCCTCCATGAATCTTAGCTCGCCACTGAAAAAATACGCAGGCGAAATCTGTAGGCCTTTTCTGTGTCGGCCCAACGGTGCTGGCGCAATGGCTGCATCGGTCTATTGTTGGCAGACGCAATTACTGCCAATGCATCGAGGATGCCGTCATGAACACCAGCGATTTGCTCGAACAACTGCTGCGGGGCCAGGCCTCGGCGGGTCAACAAAGTGGTGCCTCGGCCAGTGGTGGTCTGGGTGGCCTCGGTGGTTTGCTGGGCGGGCTGCTCGGTGGCGCGGATCCCACCGGTACTCGTGGCGGTTCGCCTGCGGGAGGGGCTGGAGGATTGGGCGGCTTGCTCGGTGGTTTGCTCGGCGGCGGTGGCTTGGGCAGCGTTTTGGGCGGCGGCGCTGGCACGCAAAGCCGATCCGGCGGCACCAACTACGCGGCGCTGGCATCGCTGGGCATGATGGCGTTCCAGGCCTATCAAGCCTGGCAACGCAGCCAGGCCAGCGCGGCACCGCAGCAGACGCCGCAAACAGCCAATCTGCTCGCTGGCCCCGAAATCGAAGAACACAGCCACGCCGTGCTGCGTGCGTTGATCGCGGCGGCCAAGGCTGACGGGCGCATCGACGATAATGAAAAGCACCTTATAAGCACTGAGATCGGCAAGCACACCGATGATCCGCAGATGCAGCAGTGGCTGGATGACGAAGTCGCCAAGCCTCTTGATCCCAATGAGGTGGCACAGTCGGCTAACAACGACCCGGCCGTGGCGGCGGAAATGTACCTGGCCAGCGTGATGCTGGTGGACGATCAGCAGGACGCCGAGCGTAATTATCTGGATGAACTGGCGGCGGCCTTGGGGATTGATCCTGAGTTGCAGGTGCATCTGGAGCAGCAGGCCAAAGGTCAGGCCTGAAGCAAGATCAAAAGATCGCGGCCCTAGCCTTCGGCAGCTTCTACAGGGGAGATGTGCAATCGAGATATGCAGGGGCTAACCCGCCGTCCGTCCGGGCAATTTTCACGTCGATTGAATTTTTGCTTCGCGCAACCCCTCTGCTGCTGTAGAGGCGCGAAGCAGCGTCCTGCCAATCGACCGAGAATACTGCCATGACTGTCCTGACACCTCTGCAATCCGTGCCAGCCCAAGCACAAGCGATCGAACCTGCCGGGAATCTCCGTGGCATTTATGAAACGCTACTACGGGAGGAAAACCCGCAAGCCGTTGCGCAAACGTTCCTGCACGAGCAGCTTCAACGCGCGGCAACGTTGCCCGAAGAGCTGCCGCAAGATCCCTCTACCTGGCACGCCTGGGTTGCCGCGCATTGCGCCGACGTTGCCCGGCAATACGCCGACTATTTGCAACAACGCAAGGCTGGCGGGCCACGGCAGTTCTTCAGCACCAAGGCACAGGCGCTGTATTTCCTGCAAGCGGTGGGGCCGACCAAACTGGTCGATGGTGCGTGGCTGTATGGGCTGTTGCAGCACTGGCGCGATCCGCGTTTCAGCGGTTTGCTCTGCACCTACCTGGAAGAACTCGGCGAGGGCAATCCGGCGCAGAACCATGTCGTGATTTATCGCAAACTGCTGGCCGAGCACGATCTCGACCACGCCAGCCCGATTGCCGATGAGCGTTATCTGCAAGGCGCGCTGCAACTCGCGCTCGGCGTCTGCGGCGATGAATTTTTGCCGGAGGTGATCGGCTACAACCTGGGTTACGAACAACTGCCACTGCATTTGCTGATCAGCAGTTACGAACTCGCCGAACTAGGCATCGATCCGTACTACTTCACGCTGCATGTGACCATCGACAACGCCAGCACCGGCCATGCGCAAAAAGCCGTGCAAGCGGTGTTGGATCTGTTGCCGCTTGAAGCTGATCGCGCCGACTTTCTGCGCCGGGTATCGCTGGGTTATCGACTCAATGATCTGGGGCAGGGCAGCCGCGCGATCATCGAAGGTTTCGACCTGGAAACCGAATTGCTGGCGATGCTCGAACGCAAGTGCCCGTTTGCCCAGCATATGCACTCGGACTATTGCCGCTTCGAAGGCAAAACCGTCAACCAATGGTTGGCCGAATCGGCGCATCTGCCGGGTTTCCTGCAAGCCCTGCAGGACAAAGGCTGGATCAAGCGTCATGAAGATCCGCAGGCAAGTCGCTTCTGGCAACTGATCGACGGCGATGGCGCGGCGATGTTTGGCGTGTTCAGCGCCTACGAAAAACAATTGGTTCACGACTGGATTGCCGGTGACTGGAAACCCTCGGAAAAAGCCACGCCTATGCGTCGACACGCGCCCGCCAACTCACCGATCGAGGTGCCGGAACAAGACCCCGACGTGCAGCAGCTCAACGCCGCGCTGAAAGGGCAGGACGGTCACGCACAAATGGCCGCGCTGATCCCTTGGCTGGCGCCGGCGCGGCATGCGCATCCTGCCGGGCTGCTCGCTACCCGGCGCTTCATCGAACTCAAATCCCGCCTGCCTTAAGGACACCAGCAATGAATCAGGAAGAACAACTGTCCACCCACGACCTCGCGCTGTTGCAACTGGGCCGGCGCTTGCAGGCTGACGGCTATCGTTTCATCACGCCGACGCCGCTGACCCATCAGCGGGTCAATCAGCGTGACGAGGGCCAGTTCGCCGATTCCCTGCGCGATGTATTTGGCTGGTCGCGGCCCTTCGAGCCGGGCCTGTTGTCGGCCGATGAGCAGCGCCAGTTGCTGGACGCTCAAGTCATCGACACCTACGAAGGTCAACTGAAAAGCCGCGTGCGCTGGTCGAGCCTGGACGACTTGCTGTTCGTGCATTCGGCGTATCCGACCGATGCCGCTGACTCGGTGTTTTTCGGTCCGGACACTTATCGTTTCGCCCAACTGATTCACGCCCATTTGCAGCAGAACTTTGCGCCGATCCACCGTGCTGTGGACATTGGTTGCGGGGCCGGTGTCGGCGCCATTCTGATTGGCCGCGCCCGTCGCGAAGCGCAAGTGCTGGCGCTGGATATCAATCCCGCTGCGCTGCGCCTGACCACGATCAATGCGGCATTGGCGGAAGTCGCCAACGTCGAAGCCTGTGCCAGCGATCTGCTGCAAGGCGTCGACGGCGAGTTCGATCTGATCGTCGCCAACCCGCCGTACATGGCCGATCCGGCCGCGCGAGCCTACCGGCACGGCGGTGGCACGCTGGGCGCAGGTCTGTCGCTGCGCATCGTCGAGCAGGCCCTCAATCGGCTCACGCCGGGCGGCTCGTTGTTGCTTTACACCGGCGTGGCGATGGTCGATGGCCGCGATCCGTTTCTCGACACGGTGTTACCACGGCTTGATGAAACGCGTTTTGCCTGGACCTACCGGGAAATTGACCCGGATGTTTTCGGCGAGGAGCTGCTCAACCCCGGCTACCAGCGGGTCGACCGAATTGCCGTGGTCGCCTTGACCGTGACTCGTATTGGCTGAAGCAGGGCAGGTGCGCCATGAGCAGAAACCTCGACGACTACAACCGCATGCGCGATTTCTCGGCGACGTCGGAGCCGGCCGCCGTCAAGCGCTCGGGCAAGAAAACCGCAGCGGATCACGCCCTGCAGTTCTGCATCCAGAAGCACGACGCTTCGCACCTGCATTACGATTTTCGCCTGGAGCTTGATGGCGCGTTGAAGAGCTGGGCAGTGCCGAAAGGGCCGTCGCTCGACCCCAAGGTCAAGCGCCTGGCAGTGCATGTCGAAGATCATCCGCTGGATTACGCGACATTCGAAGGCAGTATTCCTGAGGGGCATTACGGCGCCGGGGATGTGATTGTCTGGGATCGGGGCGTGTGGATTCCGCTGGAAGACCCACAAAAAGCCTACGCCAAGGGCAAGCTCAAGTTCGAATTGCAGGGCGAGAAACTCGCCGGGGTGTGGAATCTGGTGCGCACGCACATGCCGGGCAAGAAGGAGAACTGGTTCCTGATCAAGCATCAGGACAGCGCCGCCCGTGCGCAGGATGATTACGACGTGTTGATGGCGGAACCGGACAGCGTTTTGAGTGAGCGCACCTTGGTCGATAAACCGAAGCTTGCCGCCAGGCAGGTCAAGCCCATCGACAAGCCTGCCGCCAAATCACGCAAAAAGGCTTCGGGCACGCTGACCGGTGCGCACAAGGCGAAAATCCCCGCGCAACTGAAACCGCAACTGGCGACCCTGGTCGACAGCGCGCCGGAAGGCGACTGGAGCTACGAGATCAAGTTTGATGGTTACCGGATCATGGCGCGGATCGACGGTGATCAGGTTCAGCTGTTCACCCGCAACGGTCACGACTGGACGCACAAGTTGCCGAAACAGGCAGAAGCGCTGGCCGCTCTGGGACTTGAATCGGCGTGGCTCGACGGTGAAATGGTGGTCGCCGACGAACAGGGTGTGCCGGATTTTCAGGCGCTGCAAAACGCCTTCGACTCCGGCAGCAGTGCCAACATCCTCTATTACCTGTTCGACATGCCGTACCTCAACGGCGTCGACTTGCGCGAAGTCGCTGTCGAGGAGCGCCGCGCGGCGCTATCCACGGTGCTCGGTGCTCATGAGCAACCGTTGTTGCGCTTTTCCCAGGCGTTCGACGAAACTCCGGATGCGCTGCTCAACAGCGCCTGTCAGATGCAGATGGAAGGCCTGATCGGCAAACGCCTCGGCTCGCCGTACGTTTCACGGCGCAGCAGCGACTGGATCAAACTCAAGTGCAAACATCGTCAGGAGTTCGTGATTGTTGGTTACACCGATCCGAAGGGCTCGCGCAGTGCCTTCGGCGCGTTGCTGCTGGGCCTGCATGATCGTGACAGCGGCGAGTTGCGTTATGCCGGCAAGGTCGGCACCGGTTTTAATGAAACAACCCTGAAAAGCATCCTCGCGCAACTCAAACCCTTGCAGATGAAAAAAGCTGCCGTGGTCAATCCACCGGACGGATTCGAAGCCAAAGGCGTGCACTGGCTCAAACCGAAACTGCTGGCAGAAGTCGCGTTCGCCGAAATGACCAAGGACGGCTCGGTGCGTCATGCCGTGTTCCATGGCTTGCGCGAGGACAAACCGGCCAAGGACATCACTGAGGAGCGAGCGAAGCCCGTGAAGACTTCAGAGACCAAATCCGCCGCGAAGAAAGCGCCGAAAAAAGCTGCTGTGAGTCAGTCGAAATCGACGGATACAGCGCCATCGCAACTCGGCCTGGCCAACGGCAAAGTGCGCATCACTCATCCCGATCGGGTGATCGACGCCGTCAGCGGCACGACCAAAATGCAACTGGCCGAATACTACGCCAGCGTTGCCGAGTGGATCCTGCCGCAACTCAAGGAGCGCCCGGTCGCGCTGGTGCGGGCGCCGGACGGCATCGCCGGCGAACTGTTCTTCCAGAAGAACGCCGAACGTCTGGCCATTCCCGGCATCAGCACGCTGGACAAGCACGTCACCGGGCAACCGGTGATGCTGATCAACAACGCCGAAGCGCTGATCGGCGCGGTGCAGATGAGTACCGTCGAACTGCACACCTGGAACGCCACCACGGTTGACCTCGACAAGCCTGATCGCTTCGTCCTCGACCTCGACCCGGATCCGGCACTGCCATGGAAAAGCATGGTCGAAGCCACTGCGCTGACCCTCACGGTGCTGGATGAACTGGGGCTCAAGGCGTTTCTGAAAACCAGCGGCGGCAAGGGCATTCACCTGGTGGTGCCTTTGACCCGCAAGCTCGGCTGGGATGAGGTCAAGGATTTCAGCCATGCGATCGTCAGTCATATGGCCAAGCTGTTGCCGGATCGATTTTCGGCGGTGTCGGGGCCGAAAAACCGCGTCGGGCGAATATTCATCGACTATCTGCGCAATGGCCTCGGCGCGACGACCATTTGCGCGTATGCCGCACGCACCCGTGAGGGCTTGCCGGTGTCGGTGCCGTTGTTCCGGGAAGAAGTGGCCGAGATCAAGGGTGGCAATCAGTGGAATATCCACAACGTGCATGAGCGGCTGGCGGAAGTCGGTGACGAGCCATGGGCGGATATGAAGAAAACCCGCCAGAGCATTACCGCTGAAATGCGCAAACGGGTCGGCATGAAAAAGTGATCAAGTGTCGCGCAGCAAGTCGTGGGCGTTGAGCAATTCAAAAGCGATTTCCGGGTGGTTTTCCAGGCCCCGGCGAATCGCTGCGGGAATCGCCTGACGCGTCTTGCGACAGAGGCCCGGCAACTCTTCGATCTGAATGGCAATGCCGCGCATCGTGCGCACTTCGTTAAAACCGGGGGCGACGTCGACGCGAATGCCCAGTTGTTCAAACATCCGTTGTTGCAGGTGCTTGAGGTCGGCCAGATCCTTGAGCATTTCCAGGCGTGCGAGCAGGCGTTTTTCTTCCTCGCGCGTCAGACGCAGGATGCGCAGATCCGCGCCGGGATTCTCCAGCAGCGGATCGCGCCCGCAATTGCAGGCGCCGGGCGGGCAGGGTGAGCGCAAGGGCACAGAAGTCGTCATGGCCTCCATCATAGAGGCCGTCGGACATTTTTGCCTATGTGCCGTCAGCAGCCGTCCATCGGCCGCTGCGCCTCTGACAGCTACTGATTCAGACCTTCGTAATGCACCAGAATCGCGTTGGCGAGGTCTTCATCACTGGCGTTGATGCCAGGGTTTTCCTGGCGAACCTGTTGCAGCACCGACTCAAGATAAACCCCACGAATGGCCCCGCCACTGGCGACGAATGCAGACAAGTCGTCACGGGCCGGAATCACCATTTTGTGATCCTTGAAGGTCGAGTACAGCGACGCGGAGACACCCGCCGAGGTGGCGACATCACCCGCATCGACGCGGGCCAACGCCGAACCGACGGGCAGGCATAAGAGTAAAGAAGAAACGAGCACTAACTTGCGCATGACGGTATTCCTCCACAAGCGCGAAGCAAAAGGGAAGTACTACATAATGTGAGAGGTGCGCGCGGGGCGGGAGTTCCGTGGGAGTTTTACGAGAGACGCGGGCAGCAGCGTTGCGGGCTGCCCGGTTAGCTGCGGGACGGTCAGATCACGCCGCAGGCCATGCGGTCGCCGCCACCGCCCAGGGGTTTGGGCATGTCGGCATGGTTATCGCCGCCGGCATGGATCATCAGTGCATGCCCCTTGATCTCGGAAATTTTCTTCAAGCGCGGCGCCAGCACCGGATAGTTGGCGATGCCGTCGGCCGTCACGTAAACCGCCGGCAAATCGCCCAGATGGCCGTCAGCGTAGGGACCGAGGTGCTTGCCGGTTTTCTGCGGATCGAAATGGCCACCGGCCGCGAGTGCCGCGCCTTTGACGCCGTCCTTCATGCCGGGCTCGCAACTGCCGTTTTCGTGGACATGAAAACCATGCACGCCGGCCGGCAGGGATTTCAGCTCGGGGGTAAACAGCAGGCCATACGGCGTCTCAGTGATGGTCACCGCACCAATCGCCTGCGGTGCACCCTCGGCGCTGACCAGATTGATGGCGACTTTTTCGCTTGCCGCCTGAGCGGTGCCGATAGCGAAGGTGCCGATTAGTCCCAACCAGAGTGCGCGTTTCATAAGCGTTTCCTTGTGCTGCAGGAGTTTTCAGAAGGACCGACTCAATAGCCTTTGCCCATTAACAGGCGATGAAGGCGCGATCCCTCTGCATTGCAAAGTGAGACTCGTCGCACAATCCGAAAGTTTTGCCGGTGCTGGCTCCCTGCGTGGACATTCGCTGACACGCTCTGGCGCGGCAGATCGGCGCAAATAGGCTTAACTCAAGGTCTGACAGGGTTTTACTGCGAGCCCGGGGAGGATTTTCAAGGTGTCGATCAAACTGCGTTTAGTGTTGCTGATTGTTACCAGTCTGCTGACAGCGCTGATCATGGCGGTGGTCAGTTACATCGGCAATGCGCACATGGCCTCGGCGGTCAACGACAACGCGGTCAGCATGAGCGCGCTGCGCAATCACATGGAGGCCGACATGATGCACGACGCCCTGCGCGCCGATGTCTACTCGGCGATGCTGGTGGGGTTGGGGAAAAGTACCGGGACGGCGGCCGAAGTGCGCGATTCGATCAATGAGCACGCCGGGCATTTCCGCGAGGTCCTCGACGACAACCTCAAGCTGCCCATCAACCCGACCCTGCGCACGGCGCTGGAGCAGATCAAGCCGAGCCTCGACACGTACATCAACGCCGGTGAGCGGATTGTCGGGTTGGCACTCGACAACCCGGAGGCGGCGCAGCAGGAACTCGCTACGTTCAATACCGCGTTCAGTCAACTCGAAACGCAGATGGCGGCGCTGAGCGAGCTGATCGAAACCAATACCCGGCAGACCAGCGAAGGCACCGAAACGGCGATCCACAATGCCAATCTCGCCCTTGCTGTGGTGCTGATCGCCAGTCTGCTATTGCTGCTGGCGCAGGGGCGCTGGGTGATGCTGAGCATCCTCGGCCCGTTGAAAACTGCCAGCCGAATCGCCGAAAGCATCGCCCACGGTAACCTCAGCGAGCTTATCGCCGAGCCGTCCGGCAAGGACGAGGCCAGCGGCTTGATTCGAACCCTGGCGACCATGCAGCGGGACTTGCGCAACATGATCGACGTGGTACGCCGTAACGCCCATGGAGTCAGTGGCATGAGCGAGCAATTGAGCCACGGTTGCCATCAGGTCGCCGACAGCAGCCAGCAGCAAAGCGTCGCCGCCGGGACCATGGCCGCAGCCGCGAGCCAGATGACTGCGAGCATCGAGGAAATCACCCGCCACGCCGAGCGCGCCTTGGGCATGGCCAATCAGGCTGAGTCATTGGCGAAGAATGGCGGGCAGGTGATCCATCAAGTGGTCAGCGATATGGACGATATCGCACGCTCGGCACAACAGTCGGCGCAGGTGATCCGCACGCTGGACCAGGAATCCGAAGCGATCTTCAACATCATTCAGGTGATCAAGAGTATTGCCGACCAGACCAACCTGTTGGCGCTCAACGCCGCCATCGAGGCCGCGCGAGCCGGTGAGCAGGGCCGAGGCTTTGCGGTGGTGGCGGACGAAGTACGCAGTCTGGCCGCGCGAACCAGCGCGTCCACTCAGGAAATCGCCGCGATGGTCGCGCGCATTCAGCACAGCACTCGCGAAGCGGTCAGCAGCATGGAGGCGGGCGTGGCGCAGGTCGACAAGGGCATGGCGGTAACGGCTGACGTCGAACGGGCGATTCGCGAGATCCTCGACGCGACGTTGAGCACGACGCAACTGGTCAATGACATTACCCGCACCATCGGCGAGCAAAGCCATGCCAGCAACGAGATCGCCCATCAGGTGGAAATGATTGCCGGGATGTCCGAGGGCAATAGCCGGGTAATCGGCCAGACGGCGAATACGACAGATGAGTTGTCGAGTCTGGCGGGACAGTTGGCGCAGTCGGTGGATCGGTTTCGCTTGTGAGTGTTGCTGCGAACACCACAGCCCAATGTGGGAGCTGTGGTGTAAACACAATTGCATTCACAACATCAAAACGATGAGTTTTTACCCAATCAGAACTTGAACGCCTGCCGCCCCACCAGCAACCACTTGCCGTCCTGTTTCTGCCAGACCTGGAAGTTCTCGATCTCTGTCGGCACCACTTCGGTCCCTTTCAACGCCTGTGCGGAGAAGTGATGGCGCACCAGTGCAGTGTCGCCGGACAAGGTGATGCTCTGGTTTTGCATTTCCAGCGTCTTGAACGCGCTCTTGCCCGTTTCGATATCGGCGATGAACTCTTTCTTGTTCTGAATCTTGCCGCTGGAGTGGCCGTAAGTGAGATTGTCGGCGGTCAGGGCATTCAGTTCGGGAATGTCCTTGTGCAACATCGCCTGAGTCAGATGATCGACTGCCTGGGCAACATCGTTTTGTGCGGGAGCGGGAGCGGGGGCGGCCATGGCGTAGCCGCTGAAGGCGCAGAGAAAACCGATCAGAAGTCGGGTCTGGGTCATGGGTATTTCCTTTGTTGTTATTGGCTGGATGACCGACCAATTCAAAAGCATGAATTCATCAGTCATCGTACAACCTAGCAGATTCATTCAGGATTGCACAACGGCGCCACTTCGTTCGGTAACGGCACAGAGGTCTCGGCAAGAATCTGCCTCAGGGTCATGTTCGGCGCTTGGCAGCCGATAAGTCCCTGAGCGGAAAAAGACTCTCAAGTCGGGAACAGACGCGCGGGTTTGCCCTGACGTGATATTCTTCGCGCCAACTTGGTTTGACCTTATTCAGTTTGCTTGCCTTTTCGGCGGGCCGACGGAATCCCTGTCGCTCAAGTAGCTGAAGCCAATAATGATAAGAAGTCAGTTCAGAAGGGACATTAACTGAGGTCGATGCGGTACGTCGGCCTTGTGTGCCCACCCGTCAAAATTGAAGTGTGCCGGAACCCGTGACGCTAGCCTGAGCGTTGCAACAGAGGGGCCACACACGCACAACAGCGGCGGGCGGAAGGCGTTTTATCATAGGTGCAACAGATGTTTAAAAAAGTGAACACAGCCTTGCTGGGTCTGGCTTTGGCGATGGGGATGTCGTCCGCCAATGCTGACGAAGCAAAGAAAGTCGACGTCCTGCTGATCGGCGGCGGCATCATGAGCACCACCCTGGGTGTGTGGATCAATGAGCTGGAGCCGAGTTGGTCGATGGAAATGGTCGAGCGCCTTGACGGCGTCGCCCTTGAAAGCTCCAACGGCTGGAACAACGCCGGTACCGGTCACTCCGCCCTCGCCGAGCTGAACTACACCCCGGAAGACGACAAAGGCAACGTAACGATCCCGAAAGCTGTCGAGATCAACGAAGCGTTCCAGGTCTCCCGTCAATTCTGGGCCTGGCAGGTTCAGCAAGGTGTTCTGAAGAACCCTCGCTCGTTCATCAACACCACTCCGCACATGAGCTTCGTGTGGGGCGATGACAACATCAAGTTCCTGAAAAAGCGCTACGAAGCCCTGCAAGCGAGCCCGCTGTTCGCCGGCATGCAGTACTCCGAAGACCCGGCTGAGATCAAGAAGTGGCTCCAGATGATGATGCAAGGGCGTGACACGAACCAGAAAATCGCGGCCACCTGGAGCCCGCTGGGTACCGACATGAACTTCGGCGAAATCACCCGCCAGTTCGCCGGTTACCTGCAGACCAAGCCTAATTTCGACTTGAAACTGTCCAGCGAAGTGCAGGACATCACCAAGAACGAAGACGGCACCTGGCGCGTCAGCTACAAAAACCTGAAAGACGGCACCAAAACCGAAACCGACGCCAAGTTCGTGTTCATCGGCGCGGGCGGCGGTGCACTGCATCTGCTGCAAAAGTCGGGCATTCCTGAAGCCAAGGAATACGCTGGCTTCCCGGTAGGCGGCTCGTTCCTGGTGACCGATAACCCGGCCATCGCCGAGCAGCACCTGGCCAAGGCCTACGGTAAAGCGTCGGTTGGCGCACCGCCGATGTCGGTTCCGCACCTGGACACCCGTGTTCTGGACGGCAAACGCGTTATCCTGTTTGGCCCATTCGCGACCTTCAGCACCAAGTTCCTCAAGGAAGGTTCGTACCTGGACCTGCTGACCAGCACCACTACCCACAACATCTGGCCTATGACCAAGGTCGGCATCAAGGAGTACCCGCTGGTCGAGTACCTTGCTGGCCAACTGATGTTGTCGGATGAAGACCGTCTGAACGCGCTGAAGGAATACTTCCCGAACGCCAAAGCCGAAGACTGGCGCCTGTGGCAAGCCGGCCAACGCGTGCAAATCATCAAGCGTGATGAAGCCGCTGGCGGCGTGCTGAAACTGGGCACCGAAATCGTTGCTGCACAAGACGGTTCCATCGCCGGCCTGCTGGGCGCATCGCCAGGCGCGTCGACCGCTGCTCCGATCATGCTGAGCGTGCTGCAGAAAGTCTTCAAAGACAAAGTCGCCACGCCAGAATGGCAAGCCAAGCTGCACCAGATCGTTCCAAGCTACGGCACTCAGCTGAACAGCGATCCAGCCAAAGTGGCTGCAGAGTGGGCTTACACCGCCAAGATCCTCGAACTGCCGACACCTCCAGTGATCGGTCAGGCTGCTGCTCCGGCTGCACCTGCTGCTGAAAAAGCAGAAGCTCCGAAGGAAAACGCTGCACGTGACATGGCTCTGTAACTAGACGCCTGACACACAAAGCCCACTGAACCGGCGACGGTCAGTGGGCTTTTTTGTGGCAAAAATCCTGCCGGAGCGGGGTCAGGCTTTTGTTTTCGCCAGATAGGCACCGAGGCGCCGGCCCATCTCTTCGCCCAGGGCTTGCAGTCCGCTGAGGGGACGCACCATCACTTCGAATTCGACAATCTTGCCGCTCTCGTCGAAACGAATCATGTCGATGCCTTTGAGCTCCTTCGAACCCACCTTGGCGCTGAACTCCAGAATCACATTCAAGCCATCGGCAGTCGCCAGTTCACGGTGATATTTGAAATCCTCAAACACCCCGAACACCGTGTTGAGAATCATCGAAACCACCGGTGCGCCAGGGTACGGCGTGTGTGCCATTGGCGAACGGAATACGGCGTTGGCATCCAGCAACGTGGGCAGGGCGCTCAAGTCGCCGGTACGGATCATTTCGTGCCAGCGTTTCAGGGATTCGGTGACGTTGGGCTGCAGGTTCAGATCAGTCATTTGCACCTCTGGATTGTTGTTGTTCTTCGACTCTAGATCAAAGCGCTGTCAGGGCAACCTTAATGTCGCTACCTGATACCACCTTATTGCCCCTCCCTGTAGGAGCTGCGGCACGCTGCGATCTTTTGACCTTGCTTCTGAGAACCAGGATCAAAAGATCGCAGCGTGCCGCAGCTCCTACAGATCAGATTTCATCTGATACGCTTTTTTCGTTTCAATCTGCCTCTGTAATCGGTTCAGATGCAGGATCAAAATGCCCCGGCAGTTCGGTCACTCACGACAATCCTTCATTCCGAAGTGTCCAGTGCACCGCAAGCTCAGCATGAGGAGAGCAACATGAACAAAATGGCGATTTTTCTGGGTGGCTTTCTGGCACTGACCATTCTGATTGGCTTGCTCGCGACAATTTCTCCGGTCTGAGATATGGCCACAAGATGATGTCCGGGGTGTGCCGCGCGAATCGTGTTTAAATGCCGCGCCTCCACACCTCGAAACGGACTTCACCCATGGCCGAACAACGGATCCGCGCCCTCGCACTTTGCGTTTTTCATCATCACGGCAAAATTCTGGTCAACGAGTTTCGTGACCCGGTCAGCCAGCAAACCTGCTTTCGTCCTCTCGGCGGTGGTATCGAATTCGGCGAGACCAGCGCCGAAGCGATCGTGCGCGAAGTGCAGGAGGAGTTGGGCCTGTCCATGACGGATGTGCGCCTGCTCGGCACACTCGAAAGCCTGTTCATCTATAACGGCAAACCCGGACACGAGATCGTCCAGGTCTACGACGCGACGTTTGCCGACTCCAGTGTGTACACGCATGCGCAAATCATTGGCCATGAAAGCGACGGCGCTGCCTTTACTGCGCGCTGGCATGACAGCTCAAGCTTCAGCGAACAGGCGTCACTGGTACCGAAGGGGCTGGGCGATTTGCTCAAGAGCGTCGGGTTGCTGGCCTGAGAGTCAGCGCAGCGCTCGCCTTCGCAGGTTTTCCGCCCCCATCAAATGTGTTGTGACGTCGATCGTCATTCCAGGTATTAGACTCTGCAGACGATTCAGTCGTCGGGGAATAATGGTCCATGGATTCGCTGATCAACGCCGCTGGCAGAGCGCTGTCCGCCGGCGATCCGCTGGGCGCGTTGAACTACGTCGCCCTGCGTGAAGACCCGCCGGCGCTGGCGCTGCGCGCAATTGCCATGGCTCAACTCGGGGATCTGCCTCGCGCCAAGGCGTTGTTGCAAAGGGCGGTAAAGGCGTTCGGCAGCAATGAGCCGTTGTCGCGAGCGCGCTGTGTGGTCGCCGAGGCCGAAGTGGCACTGGCGGCGCGGGATCTGGGCTGGCCGGTGAAGGCACTGGAGGCGGCGCGGCGGGTGTTGCAGGCGCACGGTGACGGCGTGAATGCGGCGCACGCGCGCTATTTGCAGATTCGCCGGTTGCTGTTGATCGGCGAACTGGGTGCGGCCGAAACGTTGCTGGGTGAAACTGCCCCGGCGCCGTTGCCGCCCGCGCTGCGTACCGCACATGAGTTAATCGCTGCCGGGATCGCCGTGCGTCGGACTCAGGCGCACAAGGCCGATGCGGCACTGGCTCGGGCGCAGGCTGCGGCGCAACAGGCCGGGATCGCCGCTCTGAGCGCTGAGGTCGATCACGCCAGACACATGCTTGCCGCGCCGGCAGCGCGGTTGATCGTTGCCGGTGAGGCGCAACCGGTGAATCTGGCGCAGGTTGAAACCTTGTTCACGTCGCCGACACTGATCGTCGATGCCTGCCGCTATAGCGTGCGCGGTGCCGGCATGACGGTGGCGCTGGCCACACGGCCGGTGCTGTTCAATCTCGCACGTTTACTCGCGCAGGCCTGGCCGGGCGATGTAGCGCGCGAAACGCTGTTCGCCCAAGCCTTTCGATTGCCCCTCACGGATGAATCACACCGTGCCCGCTTGCGCGTCGAAATTGGCCGGTTGCGTGCGGCGCTCGCACCGCTGGCGAACATCAATGCGACGCCAAGGGGCTTTGCGCTGGTGGCCGAGGATGTCGCGTTGCTGACACTGCCGGTCGAGGACAAATACGCGGCGTTGCTGGCGTTGCTTGCGGATGGCGAGGCCTGGTCGAGTTCGGCGTTGGCGCTGGCCTTGGGCAACAGTCAGCGCCAGGTGCAACGGGCGTTGGAGGCTCTGGCGCGGGCGGACAAGGTGCAGGCGTTCGGTGTCGGTCGGGCGCGGCGCTGGCTGACGCCACCAATGCCGGGTTTCGCGACGATCTTGTTACTCCCGGTGTCGCTGGGCAATGGCTAGGCTGGACTCACACATCCACGAGGAAGCCCACATGAAACATGCAAACGCAGAAATCCTTCGCGAGTACGGCCCGTTTGATGACATCAAAGGCATTCACGGCGTGACGTTCGATGGCCGGCAGGTCTGGTTTGCCAGCGACGGTCAGCTCAATGCACTGGACCCGGCCAGTGGCGAAACCGTGCGCACGATCAAGGTCAACGCCGACGGCGGCACCGCTTTCGACGGCCAGCACCTGTACCAGATTGCCGACCGCCGCATCCACAAAATCGACCCAGCCACGGGTCGCGTCCTCAACACCATCCCGGCGCCGGGCGATGGCGGCGACTCAGGCATGGCTTGGGCGGATGGCTCGTTATGGGTAGGGCAGTATCGCGAGCGCAAGATTCATCAGATCGATCCGGACACCGGCAAGATCATGCGCACGCTGGAGTCAAACCGTTTCGTCACCGGCGTGACCTGGGTGGATGGCGCGTTGTGGCATGGCACCTGGGAGGCGGATGAAAGTGAATTGCGGCGGATCGATCCGCAGGACGGCGAAGTCCTTGAAGCGCTGACAATGCCAGTGGGACAGGGTGTTTCCGGGCTGGAGGCGGACGGCGCGGATCGCTTCTATTGCGGTGGTGGCGACAGTGGCCGGGTGAGGGCGGTGCGTCGGCCCAAGTCGTGAGGGTGACGGCACTGGCCTCTTCGCGAGCAGGCTCGCTGCCACAGTGATTGCGGGTGAACACAAACTTTGTGAGTTACCCAAAACCCTGTGGGGGCGAGCCTGCTCGCGAAAGCGCAATGTCAGCCACCGCTGTTGCGACGACGTTCAATACCGTCAGGGTTGCCGAGGTCCAGCAACCTTCTTTCCACCAGGACATTCTCCAGCGCCTGACGCTCGACCGGCGCCATTTGATGTTCACGTTTTTTCAGTTCCAGCAGGATCGGGCTGGACCAGGTGCGGTAGGTCTGTTCGATGTTGCGACGCGACGTCATCAGTCTCTCCTTGATCAAGAGCCCGGTGTTGCAGGCAGGGGCTCAATCCGATGAGCTGTAAACCTTAGACGACAAACCGGGAAGCCGCTAATGCCGAGGATTTTGTGGGAGCTGGCTTGCCAGCGATAGCGGTGGGTCAGCTGACATTGCTTTGACTGACAGTGCGCCATCGCTGGCAAGCCAGCTCCCACAGGATTACGGGGTTGGGCAGGAAGTCAGTCGTCGACCTTCATCATTTCCTGCACGCCTTCCCACGCTTCGGCGCGCATGCGTTCGATGTCCAGGCCCGGAATCACGCCGTTATCGACGACTACGCGACCGCCGACCAAACTGTATTTCACCGTGATCGGTTCGCCCGCCACTACCGGGGCGACGGCGCTGTCGTGGAAACCGTAGAAGCGTGGATGATCGAGGCTATAGATCACCAGATCCGCCGCCTGGCCAACCTCCAGCGTGCCGACCGCGCCGAGTCCCAACACCTGCGCGCCGCCCGCGGTGCCCCAATGGATCACATCTTCCGCGGTAGTCGCCGAGGCGCCTTGTTCGGCGCGGTGGATCAGCCACGCGGTGTTGGCTTCGCCGACCATGCTCCCGGACTCGTTGGAGGCCACGCCGTCGACGCCGAGGGCGATCGGCACGCCGGCCTCGTACATTTGCGGCACGGGCGCGACGCCGCTGCCCAGGCGTGCGTTGCTCACCGGGCAGTGGGCGATGCCGGTGCCGGTCTGGGCGAGCATGCGGATTTCACTCGGTTGCAGGTGCACGGCGTGGGCGAACCAGACGTCGGGGCCGAGCCATTCGTGTTCGGCGACAAACTCCACCGGCAGGCAGTTGTACTTTTCCCGGCAGAAGTTCACGTAGTTCTGCGTCTCGGACAAGTGCGTGTGCAAGCGCAAGCCGAGGTCGCGCGCGGTGTGCGCCAGTTCGCGCAGCAGGGTGGGCGGCAGCGAGAAGGTTGGCGTGGTTGGGGCGACCACCACGCGGCGCAGCGCATCCGGGGTGTCCTGGTGATACCGCGATTTCAGCCGTTCGATGTCGCCGACCATCTGCTCGAGACTTTCCGGTTGCAGCGCGGTTTTCGAGAAGCCCGGGTGCGCGCTCGCCGACTCCAGCGCGCCGCCACGGCACAGCACAAAACGCAGGCCGAATTCATCGGCCAGATCGAACAGCAAATCGCCGGTCTCGGTGCTGCCGTGGGCGTGGTAGAGGTAATGGTGATCGGCGCACGTCGTCACGCCGGACAGCAGCAGTTCGACCATACCCAGCCGTGCGGCGATCCGCGCCAGTTGTGGCGTGAAGCGATTAAGACGTGGGTAGGGCACGCTCGCCAGCCAGCCTTGCAGGTCCTGATTGAGACCTTCGGGCACGGCTTTGAGCAGGTTCTGGAACAGGTGATGATGGGTGTTGATCCAGCCCGGGTAGACCACGCAGTTGCGCGCATCGATCACCCGTTCGCCGGGTTGCGCTGCAAGGTCGGCGGTCATTTCGGCGATACGCCCGTTGACCACGCGGATGTCCACGGCGCCGGCCCGGGCACGCGGGCCGCGCAGGCCGGTCATCACCGCGACTGGATTCTTGATCAGGATGTTCTGAAGTTGAGTCATGGGCAGCTCCAAACTAAAGGATGTGCGAGGCAGATTTGCTGGCGGTGGTTTCGGGCACGCTGACGCCATTCAGCGCGGCGTTGAGCAGTACCGACACCAGGCAGGCGATGACCACGCTGCTGTGCAGGAACGGCTGCGACCACTCGGGTAATTGTTTGAACAGAGTCGGCGCGAGCACCGGCACCAGCGCGGCGGCGATGGTGAAACCGACGATCAGCACGTTGTAGCGATTGCGCTCGTAATCGACCTTGGCGAGGGTCTGAATCCCCGCCGCCGCGACCACGCCGAACATGGCGATCCCGGCGCCACCCAGCGCGGCAGTCGGCATCGAGGCGATGATCGCTCCGGCCTTCGGCACCAACGCAATCGAGCACATCAGCAAACCGCTGACCGCGACCACCCAGCGACTGCGCACGCCGGTGAGGATCACCAGGCCGACGTTTTCCATGAAGGCAATAAACGGGAATGCAGCGAACATTCCGGCGATGGTGCTGGCCAGACCGTTGGCGCGCAGGCCATTGATTACCTGTTTGTCTTCCACCGGTTTTTCGACGATGTCGCCGATGGCCACGAACAGCCCCATCGACTCGACCATCTGCACGATCATCACCACCACCATGGTCGCGATGGGGATCAGGCTGAAGGTCGGCACGCCAAAATAGAACGGGTAGGGCACGGTCAGCCATGGCGCTTCTTCGACGCTGTGAAAGTTGCCCATGCCGAGACCGTAGGCGAGACCGGCGCCGATCAACATGCCCACCAGTACCGCCATGTTGCGCAGCAGCGGGCTGCCATAACGGTTGACCAGCAGAATGGTCAGCAACACCACCACCGCCACGCCGAGGAACGCCGGCGCACCGAAGTTGCTGGCGTTGCGACCGCCACCGACCCATTCATAGGCAATCGGGAACAGTTGCAGACCGATCACGGTGACGATGCAACCGGTCACCACGGGCGGGAAAAATCGCCGCAATCGGCCCACGAACGGCGCCATCAACATGGTAAAGATGCCCGCGCCGATCACCGCCCCGCAGACCCCGGCGAAACCGACATCGGGGTTACTGCCGATGGCGATCACCGGGCCGACACTGCTGAACGCCACGCCTTGCAGAATCGGCAGGCGTACACCGAATTTCCAGAAGCCGACGGTTTGCAGCAGGGTGGCGATGCCGGAGCAGAACAGCGTGGTACTGATCAGCACCACTGTGTCGGCGTGGGACATTTTCAAGGCACTGGCGACAATCAACGGCACGGCGATGGCGCCGATGTATGAGACGGCCATGTGTTGCAGGCCGAGGGTGAACATCTGTCGCACCGGCAGAATCCGGTCGACGGGGTGCACGGTGGAGGAGGGAGTGGCTGACGACATGGGGAAACACCTCTGGCTGTTTTTATGCGGTTGAGAGGGGTATTCGTCTGATGCCGCTCAGCTCAAAACACAGAGCAACCCTGTGGGAGCTGGCTTTGTGGTGAGGGGATTTATCCCCGATGGGGCGCGAAGCACCCCCAAAACCTGAGACCGCGGTATCTCGACCACACCGTATTCACAGGGTTTGCGACTGCTTCGCAGCCGATCGGGGATAAATCCCCTCGCCACAGAGTTCACTCCACAGTTGCTGGTTCGTTGTGGCATCAGTCATTCGTGCCCGGAACCGCCATCCACCGGCTCCGATGCCTTGTTCAGCCTGCCAGGCAGGCGGCGAAGCCCTGGTTAAGGGCCGCGCGGTCCAGGTCGCGGCCGATGAACACGATCTTGCTTGAGCGCGGCTCGCTGCCCCACGCGGTCGAGGCGCGGAACTCCACCAGGCTGTGCACGCCTTGCAGCACGTAGCGCTGGTCTTCGTTGGCCACCGCCAGCACGCCTTTCATGCGGTAGAGGTTGTCGGCCTGGGATGAGCGCAGCTCGCTGATCCAGCGGTGAAACGCCATCAGGTTGACCGCGCCGTCCACGGCGATGCCCACCGAGGACACGCTTGGATCGTGCTGGTGATCAGTTTCTTCAGCGTGATGGTCATGATCATGGTCGTGGTGATCGTGATCGTGCTGTTCCGCGCCGATTTCCATGAGCTTTTGCGTGCACTCGAAGGCGCCGATGCCGAGGATCTTGCTCAGGTCGATTTGCGCATGGGTCGAGGTCACCAGCTCCGCCGTGGCATTCAAACCACGGATCTTGCCGCGCAGGGTTTCCACTTCTTCAGGGCTGACCAGATCGACCTTGTTGATAACGATGCGGTCGGCGCAGACAATCTGATCCACCGCCTGATTGTCGACGCCGTCGAGTTGCAGATCTTCCAGATGCTGGGCGATGTGCTTGGCGTCGACCATGGTCACGATGGCGTCGAGTTCGACTTCCTCGGCAATCGGGTCGTTGATGAAAAAGCTCTGCGCCACCGGGTACGGATCGGCCAGGCCACTGGTTTCGATGAGGATGTGATCGAGGCGCACCGGGCGTGCCACCAGTTCGCGGACGATGCGCACCAGGTCCTCGCGAACCTCGGCGGTGCAGCACACGCAGCCATTGACCATCTCGTAGATCTCTTCGGTTTCGGAACTGAGCACCAGATCACCGT
Source organism: Pseudomonas sp. NPDC087598 (assembly GCF_044743525.1). Taxonomy (NCBI): domain Bacteria; kingdom Pseudomonadati; phylum Pseudomonadota; class Gammaproteobacteria; order Pseudomonadales; family Pseudomonadaceae; genus Pseudomonas; species Pseudomonas sp. NPDC087598. The sequence goes on from NZ_JBIUWQ010000024.1 coordinate 46,242, forward strand.
CGATGCCGACCTCGCCGAATTCGTTCTCGATCACGGCGATCTTGCGCCCGTGGTTTTCCTTGAGGATGTAGTTGAGCAGGGTGGTTTTGCCGGCACCGAGGAAGCCAGTGAGGATGGTTACCGGGATTTTGGTGTTCGGGGTGGGTGCGTTGAAGGGAGTATTCATTTGGAGCTCCTTACCTGTGTTTTGCCGGAGTGCGATCAACTGTGGGAGCTAGCCTGCTAGCGAATGCGGTGTGTCATTCAGCGGTGATGGCAGCTGAGCCACCGCTTTCGCGAGCAGGCTCGCTCCCACAGGAATTTGGGTGTTCTTGCCAGCGTGTTGCAGTGCCGGCATCGAGGCCGAACAGATCGAGTACGCGGCCGAGGCTGTGGTCGACCATTTGCGCAAGGCTTTCCGGGCGGGCGTAGAAGGCCGGCACCGGCGGGGCGATGATGCCGCCCATTTCGGTGACGGCCGTCATGTTGCGCAGGTGGGCGAGGGTCAGTGGCGTCTCGCGAGCCATCAACACCAGCGTGCGGCGCTCCTTGAGGGTGACGTCGGCGGCGCGGCCGATCAGTCCCGATGAAGTGCCGGTGGCAATCTCCGCCAGCGTGCGCATCGAACACGGCGCAACCACCATCCCCAGGCAGCGAAACGAACCGCTGGCAATCCCGGCGGCGACGTCGTCGGCGCGGTGGTAGTGGCTGGCCAGCGCGGTGACGTCGGCGAGTTTGTAGTCGGTTTCGTGGGCCATGGTCAGCAGCGCGGCGCGGCTGATGATCAGGTGGCTTTCGATGTTCAGCTCATTGAGCAATTGCAGCAGGCGTACGCCGTAGATGAAGCCGGACGCGCCGCTGATACCGACCACCATCCGTTGGCGGCTCACGATGCCAAGCCTTTGAGCAGTTGGCGGGCGCGTTCAAGCACGTCCTGATCTAGCTGTGCCTTTATGCCGTCAAAACCCGAACCGCGTGTGGCGTCGAGACCCATGCGTGACGTGGTGCCATTGACCGACGAAGAGGGATCAAGCGGACTGCCCGGCAAGCCATCAATGGTGAAAATATCCAGGTGCGGCTGGAAATGCGTGGCCAGTGCCCACAGCACCTGGCTGTCATCGCTGATGTCGATATCGCTGTCCACCGCGATCACGGTTTTCAGATACGGATCCCAGCCGAGCAGCGCCAGCATGATCTGTCGCGCCTCGCCGTCGCGGCTCTGATCCAGCGCCACGTAGCAATGAAAATGCGTGCCGGAGTTCGGGTAATGCACGGCGGTGACGGCAGGGAAACGCGCCTTGAGCTTCTCGCTCATTTCCGCTTCGCGGGGCAGGCGGGCGAGCGTGAGGTGTTCGGCGTAGCGGCCGCCCATCACGTCGACCAGCCACGCATCTTTGCGTTTTAACAGGGTGTCGACACGCAGTACGTTGTTGGTCGAACGATCCGAGGAGTAGCCGCTGAATTCACCAAACGGACCTTCCTCGGCGTAGGCCGCCGGATCGATGGCGCCTTCCAGAACAAACTCGGCGTAGGCCGGGACACCGATGCCGTAGCGTGGGGTTTTCACCAGTTCCAGCGGCGCGCCGAACAGTCCGCCAGCCACGGCGCGTTCATCGGCGCCATACGGCAAACGTGCTGCGGCAGCGAGCATGAACAGCGGGTGCGCACCCACCACCATCGCCACACGCAGTTCTTCGCCGCGTTCGCGGGCGGTCTGCAGCATCCGCCACAGGTGGCCGCGTGAGTGCAGGCTGGTGGCGAGGGCCTGACGGGCATGGCGCATCGAGCGGTGATAGCTCATGTTGGCGATGCCGGTAAGCGGGTCCTCGGCAATGATGATCGCGTTGGTGATGTACGGGCCGCGATCACTGTCGAAATGCTTGAGCATCGGCAGCAGCGCCAGGTCCAGCGCTTCGCCTTCGAAGACTTCGTCGAGGATCGGGCCGGTGTCCACGTAACGTGGCGGGATCGGCTGATTGGCGCGGGTCTGGAAGGTTTCGTGCAGTTGCGCCGGGGTGACGCCGAACAGTCGGGCGATGCGAGTACGGGAGGCGAACAGGTTGGTCGCCACCGGCACGTTCAGGTTGCCGACGTTTTCGCAGATCAGCAACGGCTCGCGGCCCTGAGCGGCGAGGGCATCGACCAGGGCGGTGACGTCCTGATCGGCGGAAAGTGTCTGGGTGATGGTCAGCACATCGTCCGGAAATTCACGGCGATAGGCGTCGATGAAGTCGTGAAAGTCCTGAGAATCGCCGAGCGTCGAACGGGTCATGATTTCACCTCGTAAAAAGCAGGCACGCAGGGGTGAGAGCAGCGTTCAATCAAGCAGCCGTTGGCCTGCCGGTCGAGCGAAACGCCGGGTCATCTTCGTGCCTGTAAAGTCGCTGTGTTGCTCACTTGAAACGCTGAAGATCCCCTGTGGCGAGGGAGCTTGCTCCCGCTGGACTGCGCAGCAGGCCTTCTTTTTTGGGGCGGCTTCGCCACCCAGCGGGAGCAAGCTCCCTCGCCACAAGGGTTCAGCATGTCTTCAGCGAACAGCGGTATCAGAGATAGGTGGTGGTCAGGCGAGTATCCGCCTCGGCCAGGTCTTTGGGCGGTGGTGTCGGTTCGATCCCGCACAACCGGGCGATGTTATTGCCCAGGTAGTCTTCGAGATGATCCTCATCAATGCCCAACCCCTGCGGTGCCGGTGAGCACAACACCTCCAGTTCGCGCAGCCACATCCCCGGTTCGTTCGGCGGCGAATCGGTGCCGAACACGATCTTGTTGCGCGGCAGTTCCTTGGCGAACTCGACGATCCGCGACTGGAAGCACCAACCCGATTCGCAGTACACATTCGGCGTGTCCATCGCCATCCAGAACGCCTCGAACGAGTAGTTGCCGCCGGTCTGGATGCCGAAGTGGCCGATGATGAAATTGACCATCGGGAACTCGCGGATGATCGGGTAGAACATCGTCGGAATCGTATACGGGCCGTCACCGGTGTGGATCAGCACGACGATGTTGTATTTGGCGCAGACCTTCATCGCCGGCCGCAGCCAGTCGAGCGCCCGATCCGGCCGATAGCCGTGCATGTTCGCGTGCAGCTTGAGCATCTTGAAGCCGTATTCCTTGATGTGGAATTCCAGCTCCGCCGCACCGTTTTCCGGTCCCCAGCGCGGGTTGAAGTTGAAGTTGCCGATGAAGCGGTCCGGGTATTTCACGCAGAGTTCGGCGATGTACGACATGTAGTCGCGCACGCCTTCGCGGCCCCGGCGGTTGCCGTCGCGGTACCCGGTGTTGCCCGGTGGCGGCTGAATGAAGCCCATGTCGATGCGGCGCGGTTTGCCGTTGATCATGTACGGGCCGTCCATCAACTTGAGCATGCGCTCGCCGGTGAACGGTTCGCCGGTGTGGCGCCAGGCCTCGTCGACCAGATTGGTGGGGTGCAGATGGGTATCGATAATCATCGGTTCAGCTCCTGGCCAGTTGAGTGGTGACGGGGCGCTTGAGTTGCGCCTCTGCTTCGGAAACGGAACGCGGCGGCGGTGTCGGTTCGAGGCCGATCATCCGTGCGGTGTTGTTGCCCAAATAATCTTCGAGGGTGTCCTCGTCGAGGTTCAGGCCCTGTGGCGGCTCGTGGCAGAGCACTTCGAGCAGGCGCAGCCACATGCCCGGTTCGTTTGGCGGGGTGTCGGTGCCGAAGAGGATCTTGTGCGTCGGCAGGACTTTGGCGAATTCGACGATCCGCGATTGCAGGCACCAGCCGGATTCGCAATAGACGTTGGGCAACTCCATCGCCCATTGCATCGGTTCGAACACGTAGACACCGCCGGTCTGCACGCCGAAGTGGGCCATGATGAAATTGACGTTGGGGAATTCCTTGATCATCGGCACCCATTCCGACGGGATGCTGTACGGCCCGTCGCCAGTGTGCAGCTTGACCGGGATACCCAGCTCGGCACATTTCTCGAAGCACGGCCGCACCCAGTCGAGTGCGCGGTCAGGCCGGTAGGCGTGCATGTTGGCCTGCATCTGGACCATGCCGAAGCCGTGTTCCTTGACGTAGCGCTCGATCGCTTCGACGCCGTTCTGCACACCGCAGCGCGGGTTGTAGACGAAGCAGCCGATGAATCGGTCCGGATAGGTCTGGACCATTTTCAGGGTGTAGGCCATGTAGGCATCGATGGATTCGCGGCCCGAGAGTTCGCCGTCGGTCCAGGTGTAAATCGTGTTGCCCTGCGGCGGCTGGATGAAGGCTTTGTCGATGCGGCGCGGCTTGCCGTTGACCATGTACGGGCCATCCATCATCTCCAGTAGACGCTCGCCGGTGAACGGGTCACCGTCATGCCTCCAGGCGAGGTCCACCAGGTCGGTGGGATAGCAACTGATATCGATGATCATTGAAGTCGATCTCCTGATAGCGGGGAAGGGAGCCTTGCGGCTCTCGGCATCCACGTCCCGGGCAATCGGCCATTTCTATGCGCTGGACACGCGCATTCCCTCGCCTGGTTGCATCCGGCCCGGGTGGGTGGCTGCTGGAGGCGAGTATTGGGAGAGGGGATTGGGTTCGTACAATATTAATTGGGCGCGGTGGTGATACTTGTTTGATATGGTTTTGGTTTTGTGGTGATAGCGATGGCCTCTTCGCGAGCAGGCTCGCTCCCACAATTGGAAAGCGTACCCCTGTGGGAGCGAGCCTGCTCGCGAACGCGTCAGTGTTGCGTATGCAAAGCCAACTGCTTGATCACCTCAACCACCGGCGCCACCCGCTCAGCCTGGCCATGTGGCCACACCGCATACAGGTTGTAATGCGCCGCAATCTGCGCCGCGTTCAACGCCACCAGCCGCCCGCTGCGCAGCGCATCGGCGGCCAGTAATCCACGCACCAGCCCAGCACCGACACCGGCCTCGGCCGCTGCAATCAGGTTCGCCGCATTATCAAAAACCACCCGCGCCGAGGGCTCAACCGGCGGCATTCCCGCCGCATCCAGCCATGGAATCCATGAGCGCCGCGTGTACCCCAATAACGGCAACTCAAGCACTTGCGCCGGGCTCAACGGCAACTGCAATCCATGCCGTTCCAGCAACTGCGGCGACGCCACCGCCAGCACCCGGTCGCCACAGATTTGCGTCATCTCGCAGTCGTCCCAATCGCCATAGCCATAACGCAACGCCAGATCGACCCGCTCGAACGTGCTGCGATCACTGCGCGGCATCGACAGCAGCGTCACCTCGTAATCCGGCAACCCATCGAGCAGCTGTGGCAGGCGCGGATTGAGCCAGCTCTGTGCCAGTTCGCTGTCCACGTCCAGCGTCAGGCGATGCGCCACGCTGCGGTTTTTCACCGAGGACAACGCCCGATCAATCTGCGCCAGACCATCCGACAACACGCTGGCAAACAGCTGGCCGGCGTCGGTCAGATTGCTGCCGCCGCCTTCACGCACGAACAGCGGCTGGCCGATGAAATCTTCCAGTGCGCGGATCTGCTGGCTGATCGCGCTGTGGGTCAGATCGAGCTTGCGCGCAGCGCTGGAGAAACTGCCGCTGCGCGCCGCGTGGATAAACGCACTCATGGACTGCACCGACGGGTATCGCTTGTACATGTTGTTAGTCCTGCTTACACCGGTTGGCAGAAATCGTCGCTGGCCGCGTGTTGCCAAGGGTTCCAATAATCGGTGACCAGGCCCGCACAAAGACGGGCCGCTCTTTTGGAGCCTGACAATGATTGCATTCACGGTTAACGGCGAACGACGCGAGCTGGATGAGGCGCCCCCCTCCATGCCCTTGTTATGGGTGTTGCGCGATCAGTTGAAACTCACCGGCACCAAATTCGGCTGCGGCATGGGCCTCTGCGGTGCCTGCACCGTGCACCTGAACGGTGTCGCGGTACGTTCCTGCCAGTTGCCGCTGGCCGCCGTCGCGGGCCACAGCATCACCACCATCGAAGGCTTGTCGCCGAGCGAAAACCATCCGCTGCAATTGGCCTGGGTCGCCGAAGATGTGCCGCAATGCGGTTACTGTCAATCCGGTCAGATCATGTCCGCGGCTGCGTTGCTCAACACCGGGGCGGCGGTGACTGACGATTCGATCCGCAACGCGATGTCCGGCAATATCTGCCGCTGCGGCACTTACGGGCGGATCAACAAGGCGATCAAACGCGCGGCGAATACGCCGAAGGAGGCGTGATGCGCCTTCTCGACGACACCTTGATCGAACCGTCGCGCCGAGTGTTCCTCAAACAAGCGGCGACGGTGGCTACGGGGCTGGCGATTGCCGTGTATTTACCGTCCGGCATCGCCGCCACGGACCCGAAGGCTCCAGCGCCGGCCACTGAGTTCGAGCCCAACGCCTGGGTGCGGATCTTCCCCGACGGCACGGTAAAACTGGTAGTGCACAAGCACGATTCCGGCACGGGCACACAAACGGCGCTGGCCGCGTGTGTGGCTGAAGAGCTGGACGTCAACCCGATGACCGTGCAGGTGATCACGCCGGAAGATCCGTTTTTTGAAACCTACATTCACCCGATCTGGAAAGTTTTCTCCACCGGCGGCAGCACCAGTGTGTCGCTGGAGTACGACCGCTTGCGCATGGCCGGGGCGACAGCGCGGGCGCTGTTGATCACGGCAGCGGCCAAGCAGTGGAAAGTCAGCCCTGATAGCTGCACCACGGAAGAAGGTCGAGTCGTTCACATATCGAGCAAACGCAGCCTCGGCTACGGCGAACTGGTCGGCGTAGCGGCGCATTTGTCGGCGCCGGAGCAGGTAACGCTGAAGGATCCGGCGCACTTCAAATACATCGGCAAACTGCGCCATAAACGTGATGCGGCGGCCAAGGTCTGTGGGCGTTTCACGTACAGCATCGACGTGCAATTGCCAGGGATGCTGGTGGCGGTGATTCAGCGTGCGCCCGTGGTCGGCGCAAAGGTGATCAGCGTGAATTCGGCGACGGCATTGCAAGTGCCAGGCGTGCGCAAGGTGATCGCGATCCCGGGGCGGCCGGACGTGCTTGGCGGCAATCTGGAAGGCGTCGCGGTGCTGGCGGAAACGTTCTGGGCCGCGCAACAGGCGCGCAACGTGCTGGAGATTCAGTGGAGCGATTCAGCGCTGGCCGAATTCGACAGCGAACAGTTGGCCAACGCTCAGGCCAAAGCCATCGGCGATCCGACAGTACAAAGCGTAAAAGCCATGACCCATGGCGACGTCGCTGGGCAATGGCCCGGCGCGGCGAAGCTGATCGAAGCCGATTACCGCATGCCCTACAAGGTGCAAAACCCTCTGGAGCCGATCTGCATCACCGCACAGGTCAAGGATCAGGCAATCACCTACTGGGGCGGCGTGCAGGTGCCGTCGTCAGCACTGGAAGCGGCGCAAACCGTGTGCGGCATCGACAAGGCCAGGGTCACAATCAACGAGTTGGTGTCCGGCGGCAGTTTCGGTGCGCGGGAGTCTAAATACTGGTTGTTCGAAGTCGCGTATCTGGCGCAGCAAAGCGGCGTGCCGGTGAAACTGCTCAACAGCCGCGAAGACGAAATGCATGCGTTGTTCAATCACCCGGCAACCCTGCACCGGGTCAAGGGTGCGCTGGACGCACAGGGCAAACTCGTCGCGCTGCAACTGCACGCGGTGTCGCCAGCCTCGCCGGAGCAGTGGGAACCGGGGTATTTCGAACGCCCGGATCACATGGATTACAGCACCACCGAAGCGATCACCGCATGGGACTTTGCCTATCGTCCGCCACACCTGGATCTGAATTGGGTCAAGCACGAAAGCAACGTGCCCAGTGGCTGGTATCGCTCGGTGAGTTTCATCCCGAATGTGTTTGCCGTGGAAAGCTTCATGGATGAACTGGCGCATGCAGCCGGCGCCGATCCGTTGGCGTTTCGCCTGGCCAACATGCAGGAGCGACCTCGGCATGTGGCGGTGCTCAAGCAAGCCGCCGAGCGGGCCGGATGGGGCCAGCCGTTGCCGCCGGGCACGGCGCTGGGGATCGCCACGAATCAGGGTTACACCAGTTTTATCGCGGTGGTGGCGCGGGTCGCGTCCGTTGATGGCAAGGCTAAAGTGGAAAAACTCACCTGCGTGGTTGATTGCGGCCTGGCGGTGTCACCGGGCGGGGTCGAAGAGCAGATCTACGGCGGCCTGATGTGGGGCTTGGGTCATGCGTTGTTTGATCGGCTCGACATCAAGCAGGGGCGGGTGGTGCAGAGCAACTTCCACGACTATCGCGTTACGCGCATGTCGGATATGCCCGCCACCGACATCGTCGTTCTGGACGGTGAGCCGAGCAAACCCGGCGGTGTCGGCGAACTGGGCAGTCCATCGGTAGCGCCGGCCATCGCCAACGCGTTGTTCGCGCTGACCGGAGTGCGGCAGCGCTCGACCCCGTTGAGTCTGGGGTAAACGACCATGGACCTGCGCCTGTTGCGTTACTTCATGGCGCTGGCCGATGAGCTGCACTTCGGTCGCGCCGCCGAACGCCTGCACATTTGCCAGCCGCCGTTGAGTCAGCAGATCCGTTTGCTCGAAGAAGAGCTCGGTACGCCACTGTTTGAACGCAGTCATCATCGGGTCGAGCTGACAGCGGCGGGGCAGATGCTCAAGGAGCAGGCGCCGCTGGTCTTCGAGCAACTCGAGCGGGCGCTGGACCTGACCCGTCAGACCGGACGCGGGCAGCTCGGTGAGCTGGAAATCGGCATGATCAGTTCGGTGATGGTCGGCGTGCTGCCGAAGGCTCTACACCTGTTTCGCCTGCGTTATCCGCAGGTCAGCTGGCGCCTGCATGAGATGACCCCGGCGGCGCAGGTCAAGGCGTTGAAGGAGAAACGTATTGATGCCTGCGTGTTTCGCGTGGGTTATGACGATCCGCTGTTGCGCAATGAATTGCTGATCTACGAGCCGATTCATGTGGTGATGCCGGCGGATCATCCGTTGGCCTGTCGCGAGGTGCTGGCCCCGGCGGATCTGGCGCAGGAGCCGTTTGTGGCGCTGGAATTGAAGCAGTCGCGGTTTGCCAATTTTCTCTATCAGTGTTGTATCCAGGCCGGGTTCACCCCGCAGATCCGTCAGCAGGTGATCGAGGTGCAGACCTTGCTCAGTCTGGTGCGCGCCGGGTTTGGCGTGGCGCTGCTGCCTGCGTCCATCGAGCAATTGGCGCCGGCAGGGCTAGTGTTCAAGGCGCTGACTCCGGCGCTGCCGGAAGTGCCGCTGTATGCCACCTATCGCGCGGATGATGCATCGCCGGTGCTCAAGCTGTTTCTCGATACCCTGCGTGAGTTGGTCGACAAGTCAGCCCAACGCTAATCCCCCTGTGGGAGCGAGCCTGCTCGCGAATGCGGTATTTCATTCAAATAATTCGTTGGCTGATACGACGCCTTCGCGAGCAGGCTCGCTCCCACAGGGGATTGTGGTGTTTCGGAATTAGTGCTTGGCACGATCACGTCGGGCTGCGGTCGTAATCTTCACATGGGCGTATCACTTGTGGAGATCCAATGAGCCAGGAAGTCCTGACCCGCGAAACCAATCGTCGCCAGTTGCAGCAGATCATTGCCGGGCTGTCCGACGGGGTGATTCTGCTTGAGCTGGATCAGAGCATCCTCTGGGCCAACGAAGCCGCGCTGGCCATGCACGGTGTCAGCCGGATCGGTGAGCTGGGCGCCAACGCCGACGAGTATGCCAAGCGTTTCAGCCTGCGCTATCGCAACAACCACCTAGTGCCCGCCGAGAATTATCCGATCAGCCGCGTGGCGCGCTGCGAGGCTTTCAGTGACGTGCTGATCGAGGTGTCCGCCGTCGATGACCCGGAGCGCGTCTGGGTGCACAGCGTGCGCAGCATGGTCCTGACCGACCGCGAAGGTCAGCCGGAGTCGCTGGTGCTGATCATGAGCGACGTCACCGACTGGGCCAACGCCGAGCAGCGTTTCGAAAAGACTTTCAACGCCAACCCGGCACCGGCAGTGATCTGCCGTCTCAGCGATTTGCGTTACATCAAGGTCAATCCGGGGTTTCTCGAGATGACAGGCTATACCCGCGACCAGGTCATCGGCACCTCGGCTTATGAAATCGATATCCTCGAACAGGCCGAGCACAAGGACCTGGCCATTCAGCGCCTGAAAGATGTCGCGACCATTCCGCAGATGCAGGCCGAGTTGCGCTTGTCCGATGGCAGCACCAAGCAAGTGATCGTCGCCGGGCAACCGCTGCAGCTCAACGAAGAGCAGTGCATGTTGTTTTCCTTCGTCGACATGGAGTTGCGGCACAAGGCGGAAGTGGCGCTGCGCCAGAGCGAAGAGCGCTTCGCCAAGGCCTTCCGTCTGACGCCGGTGCCGATTCTGATTTGCAGCGCCGACGAACAGCAGGTGATCGATGTCAATCAGGCGTTCCTCGATACCCTGGCGTATGCCAGCGATGACGTGGTCGGCAAAACCGTGACGCAACTTGATTTCATCGACGACGAGGGAGACCGCACCCGGCTGCTGGCATCATTGGCGGCGAACGGCCGGATTGACCGGGTCGATGTGCGGGTGCGCAAGAAAGATGCGGATCTGCTGGAGTGCGCGGTGTCCGCCGACACGGTCAACATTCAGGATATGTCCTGCTATCTGCTGGTGCTGATGGACATCACCGAGCGCAAGCGTACCGAGCTTGAGCTGGTGGCAGCGATCGAAGAGGTGATGAAGGACGCGTCATGGTTCAGTCGCACGCTGATCGAAAAACTGGCCAATGTGAAGAAGGTCAATTCGCCGCAACTGCCGAGTGTCTCGTTCACTGACTTGACGGCGCGTGAGCGTGATGTGCTGGGTCTGATCTGCGAAGGGCTGGCGGACAAGGAGATTGCGGCGCGTCTCAAACTGGCGCCGAACACCGTACGTAATCATGTGGCGACGGTGTATTCCAAACTGGATGTGCACAGCCGCAGCGAGGCGATTGTCTGGGCGCGGGAGCGTGGGTTGTTTTCGGGTGAGTGGCGGACCAAGGGGCAGCGTTAGGGTGCAAATGCACTAGTTCAGCCGGTGCAAATTCGGGTGTTGGCAGGCGGGGGCTGTTCTTAGTCTGGTGGGGTGCGATACGAGCCTGTTTTGGCTTGGGATCGTGTCCCTTCGAGCAGTTAAAGGAACGGCCTCAATGATGAATCTTGCGCAGTTGCGTGCCCGGCTTGAACAGAGCTTTTCGCCGCTGGCGTGTGAGTGTTCGGTTGATGGGGATCATTCGCTGACGGTGAAGCTTTATCACCCGGTGTCGGGGCAGGTGGATCTGGTGATCAGTGGGTTGAAGCTGGATGCGTTGCGGACGCCGGAGTCGGTGGATGCGTTGATTGATGAGTTGCGGTATGAGCTTGAGAGCAATTCTTTGCGCTCGTCTATTGGTCCGGTTTTGTAGGAGCGGCGGAGTGTTGCTTTGGGTCTTTGGGTGTATATCCGTTTTTTTGGTGATGGCTGCTGGTGGTTTCGCCCTGACGGTCGACTCCCTTTGGCAGACGCCCCAAAGGAAGCAAAGGTCTTCACCCTGACGTACGGCCCCTCGCTGTGGCTCGGGGTCCCTTCGCTACGGTGTTCATCCGGGGGCATCGCCTCCGGTTTGCTGCGCTGCACCTCCTCTCGATGTGTTCGACTTCGTCGAACGGCGCTTCGCGCCTCCCCCCGGATAAACCCCTCCACTCAGCCTCCCGACGGGCTCTGAGATCAAGAGCTGCACTCGAGCTAACGCTCATTGTGTTGAGTGGTGGAGGTCAAGAGCTGCACTTGAGCTAACGCTCATTGTGTTGAGTGGTGAAGGTCAAGAGCTGCACTTGAGCTAACGCTCATTGTGTTGAGTGGTGAAAGTCAAAAGCGGTTGGCTTTGGTTGTTGCTCTATGTGGGAGCCAGCCTGCTGGCGAAGGCGTTCTTTCGGCCGGCCCGTTTCTGTGAGATGTCATCAATCATGTGGGAGCTGGCTTGCCAGCGATGGCGTCCTGACAGCCAACCATTCTCTTCCTGCTTCACCCGATCCAACTGTAGGAGTGAGCCTGCTCGCGATGGCGCCCTGCAATCCAACCAACCTCTAACTGAATGCACTCAATCCATTGTGGGAGCTGGCCTGCCAGCGATGACGGCCTGCCAGCCAACCAGTCTGTGGCGGGACGCACACAAATTAAAATGTGGGAGCCAGCCTGCTGGCGAAGGCGTTCTTTCGGTCGGCCCATAGCTGTGAGATGTCATCAATCATGTGGGAGCTGGCTTGCCAGCGATGGCGGTCAGTCTGGCGAAGCGGATCATGAGTCTTTTTCCCTTCAAATCCGGCGCAAAATCGACAGCTCTGGCGCTTCGGTGTGGCCGGTTTACTGGCGCTTGCGGGGCTGTCGGCTATAAAGAATGAGTGGTCAGGTCTTCCGTGGTCGGTTGGGTTGCGGGAGTAAGTCTTCATTTATCGCGGGTCGTCCTATGAACAATCTTGGGAAACGCGTGTGTTCACCGTTGTCGTTGGCTTTTGCTGTGGCGCTGTTGGCCGGTTGTGCCAGTCCGCCGCCACCGCCACCCGTCACTCCACCGCCACCGCCGGAACGTACTTGCCAGGTCCTCGAAAACACTGAGGTCGCCGGCGATATGTACGTCGACGGCCAAGTGACTCGACACATCACCACTACCCGTTGCGTCACTCAATAACGCCGGCGGGGCGCAAGTCTCGGGTTGAGCGGATTGTGCTGGTGGCCGATCTGCTCGGCACGGCGGTGTTTGCCGTGGAAGGGGCCATTGCGGCGATGCGCAGTCAGCTCGACTTGCTCGGGGTGATGGTGATTGCGTTCATCGTCGCCCTCGGCGGCGGGGTGACCCGTGATCTGCTGATCGGCGCTACGCCACCGAATGCCGTGGCTGATTGGCGCTATCCGGCGCTGGCGTTTTTCATGGGCGGATTGGCGTTTGTTTTCCATGAACAGGTGCTGGGCTGGTCCGGTTCGACCCTGATTGTGCTGGATGCCGCCGGGCTGGCGCTGTTTGCCGTGGCCGGGGCACAGAAGGCGTTGAATTTCGGCATCACGCCATTTGTCGCCATGCTGATGGGGACGATTACCGGCGTCGGCGGCGGGGTGCTTCGCGACATTGTGCTGGCGCGGATACCGGTCGTGTTGCAGGCGGATTTGTATGCCAGTTCGGCTTTTACCGGTGCGGCGGTGTTGATCATCGCACGGCGTTGCGGTGTGCCGCCGGTCGCAGCGGCGCTGCTGGCAGGCGCAGCGTGTTTGCTGCTGCGCCTGCTGTCAGTGCATTTCGGCTGGCAGTTGCCGAAGGTCATTGATGCCTGAGTGTCAGACTTCTTCGAGGCGGACCCAACGCTGCTCGCGCGCGGCGAGGCGAATTGCCGTGGCCAGACGCTCGACGGCCCAGGCCTGTTCGAAGTCGGTGCCACCCTGGTGGGTACCGGCCAACGCCATCAGCACGTCATGCACCTCTAGCGTCTTCAGTTCGTTGTAGCCCAATTGATGGCCCGGAGCAGGGCTGAACGCGGCGTAGCCCGGCAGGTTGGGGCCGGCGAGCAGGCGCTGGAAACCGTCCTGTCCGGCGCGGAACAGACGCAACTCGTTCAAGCGTTCCTGATCGAAGGTCAGCGTTCCGCGTGTGCCGCTGATTTCAAAGTTCAGGTGATTCTTGTAGCCGTGCTTGAGCCAACTGCTGCTGAACGTGCCTCGGGCGCCGTTGGCGAAACGCAGCAGGGCGTGGACTTGATCGTCGACGTTGATCGGTTTTTTCGAGGTGCCGTCCGGGCGTTGGCTGTGAACGGTCTGGGTGTCGGCGCAAACCGCTGTGACTTCGCCCACCAGATAGCGCGCCATCGATAGCAAGTGACTGCCGAGGTCCGCCAAGGCACCGCCGGCATGTGCCGGGTCGCAGCGCCATGACCACGGCGAGTCGGGATCGGCCATGAAGTCTTCACTGAACTCACCCTGAAAGCTGATGATCTCGCCAAGTTCGCCGTCGCGAATCAAATCATGCGCCAGCGTGATCATCGGGTTGTGCTGGTAGTTGTAGCCGACCCGCGTGACCACTCCGGCGTCTCTGGCGGCCTGACGCATCGCGCTGGCTTGTTCAAGGTTCACCGCCAGGGGTTTTTCGCAGTACACCGCTTTGCCGGCAGCCAGGGCGGCCATGGCCATTGGGTAGTGCAGGTGGTTGGGAGTGGTGATGGCGACCAGATTGACCTTGGGGTCATCGATCAATTGTTGCCAGTCGCTGTGATGCGCGGCAAAGCCCCATGCTTCGGCACAGTGGCGGGCACGCTGTGGATCGGCGTCGGCGAGGGCGGCGAGGGAGAGTTTGAACGGCAGTTCGAACACTGCACTGACATTGCGAAACGCCAAGGCATGGGCACGGCCCATGAAACCTGTGCCGATGAGACCGATACCGAGTTCGCGCATAGCCGTATTCCTTGGTTTTTTATTTTCAGGAAGGCTATTTATGGAATAAAAATTCCCTATTTGCAAATTTCAGAATAAATATTCATTTTATTTAGGAGCTGCCGAAGGCTGCGATCTTTTGATCCTGCTCTTCAAAAACAACATCAAAAGATCGCAGCCTTCGGCAGCTCCTACATGGGTGAGTTGCGATCAGGCCACGGATTGGTTCCGATCACTACATGGGGTCAGGACAGGAAACCACCGTCTACGTTGAGCGAAACGCCAGTGGTATAGCTCGACGCATCACTCGCCAGATACAGCACCGCGCCGGCCATTTCGCTCGGATCCGCCACGCGCTTGAGCGGGATCTGAGTCAGTGCCTGCTTGAGAATTGCATCGTTTTTCACCAGCGCAGAAGCGAACTTGGTGTCGGTCAGGCCCGGCAGCAGGGCGTTGCAGCGGATGCCGAACTGCGCGCATTCCTTGGCGAAGACTTTGGTCATGTTGATCACCGCCGCTTTGGTCACCGAGTAGATGCCCTGGAAAATCCCCGGCGAAATACCGTTGATCGAGGCGACGTTGATGATGCTGCCGCCACCGTTTTCGCGCATCAGCTTGCCGGCTTCCACGGACATGAAGAAGTAGCCGCGAATGTTCACATCGACGGTCTTCTGGAAGGCGCTCAGGTCGGTGTCGAGCACGTTGCAGAACTGCGGGTTGGTCGCGGCGTTGTTGACCAGAATGTCGAGGCGGCCGAACTGTTCCTTGATCCCGGCGAACACCTGGCTGATCTGTTCCATTTCACCGATGTGGCAGGCCACGGCGGTGGCTTTGCCGCCGGCGGCGATGATTGCGTCGGCGACGTGCTGGCAGCCTTCGAGTTTGCGGCTCGAAACAATTACATGGGCGCCTTGCTGGGCCAGCAGTTTGGCGATGGCTTCACCGATGCCACGGCTGGCACCGGAGACGAAAGCGATCTTGCCGTCGAGGTCGAACAACTGAGTCTTGGACATAAGGGTTCCTTGGTGTGGGCCGTCAGAGGCTCGATTTCGCAATGACCTGCAAGCTCATCTGCTCCAGCAGTTTGTTCATGTGAATGAACTGCGCGAAGCGTTTGTCCTGGGTCTGGCCGTGGTAGAAGCGGTAGTAGATCTGCTGCACGATGCCGGCCAGGCGGAACAGGCCGTAGGTGTAGTAGAAGTCGAAATTGTCGATCTGGATGCCGGAGCGCTCGGCGTAGTAATCGACGAACTCGCGGCGGGTCAGCATGCCCGGCGCGTGGCTCGGCTGGCGGCGCATCAGTTGTACCGGCGCCGGGTCATCGGCCTCGATCCAGTAGGCGAGGGTGTTGCCCAGGTCCATCAGCGGATCACCGAGGGTGGTCAGTTCCCAGTCGAGCACGCCGATGATCTGCATCGGGTTGTGTGGGTCGAGGATGACGTTGTCAAAGCGGTAGTCGTTGTGGACGATGCTTGAGGTCGGGTGGTCGGCCGGCATCTTGTCGTTGAGCCACGCCTTGACCGCTTCCCAGTGCGGTGCGTCCGGGGTCAGGGCTTTTTCGTAGCGCTCGCTCCAGCCTTTGATCTGGCGGGCGACGTAGCCTTCCGGTTTGCCCAGATCGCCGAGGCCGCACGCCTTGTAATCAACGCGGTGCAGTTCGACGAAACGGTCGATGAAACTCTTGCACAGGGCTTCGGTTTTCGCGGAGTCGAGGCCCAGTTCCGGCGGCAGTTCGGAACGCAGGATGATGCCGTTGACCCGTTCCATCACGTAGAACTCGGCGCCGATCACCGACTCGTCGGTGCAGTGCACGTAGGCTTTCGGGCAATACGGGAAGCCGTCGCGCAATTGATTGAGAATGCGGAATTCGCGACCCATGTCGTGGGCGGATTTGGCTTTGTGGCCGAACGGCGGACGGCGCAGGACGAATTCCTGCTCCGGGTATTCCAGCAGGTAGGTCAGGTTCGACGCACCGCCGGGAAACTGGCTGATCGCAGGTAAGCCGCTAAGGCCCGGAATGTGCGCCTTTAGGTACGGATCGATCAGGCTGGCATCGAGTTCTTCGCCAGAGCGGATACGGGTGGACTGGTCAGTAAGCGCCATGCTTATCCCTTCTGCTTATTTTGGAGGCCAGACATCATTGGCTAATCTAATGGCGCGCTCGGGCAGCCACAAGCGCGGGTCGGTCTTATAGGTTAGCGTGTTGCACGATAATCACCTTTGGGAATGTGCGCGGCGGGCCGTGGGCGACTAAGGTTTAGCGGGTATGCCGTGTCCACGAAGGGGTCGTGAAATGGGCTGTCCGCAAGTCTGTGCCACCGCCACATTGCAATGCAGCTTCGGCGCCGCCCCGGCGATGCTCAATGTGCTGCCGGTCAACCGCACGCTGACCGGCGGGATGCCGGCGGCGAACATCATGGATCACATTCCGCTGGTCAACATCCTGCCGTTTGGCGTGTGCATGAGCATGGCTAACCCGATGGTCGCCGCTGCCACTGCGGCAGCGCTGGGCGTGTTGACGCCGATGCCGTGCATTCCGGCGACGGCGACGCCGTGGATTCCCGGTGGCGCGCCGACGCTGCTGCTCGGCGGGATGCCGGCGATCGACGCCAACAGTACGTTGATGTGCAACTGGGCGGGGGTGATCAAGATCGCGATGCCGGGGCAGATGCAGATGCTCATTCCCTGAGGCTTGTGTTGCCGAGTCTGGCCTCTTCGCGAGCAGGCTCGCTCCCACATTCGAGCGCATTCCAGCTGAAGAAACACAATCAACTGTGGGAGCGAGCCTGCTCGCGAAGAGGCCGGTGCTGCCAATAGAAAACTTCAGGCCTGCTGAGGATCCGCCCACCTGCGATACCACCAGCGCACCCGCGAAATCGGCTTGCCATCCGCGCCCAGCGGCCGCCCATCCTCGGCAAACCCTTGCTCGGGCTCCAGCAACTGCCCATTCACATACCGGGCGTCGACCGCCGTTTTCCCGTTCGGATGAAAGCGCTGATAGCGCCCCTCACGCACACCATCGCGATAAAACTCCGCCTCCGCCACTTGCCCATCCGGAAAGTAATTGAACGCCTCGCCATGCAACAACCCGCGCCGGTACGTGGCCTTGCGCTGCAACCAACCCTCGGCCGAATAAAAACTCGCCACGCCTTGCACTTTGTCGCGCACGAAGGGCATCTGCGCCGAGACTTTGCCGTTGGGGTGATAGAGCAGCGACATGCCCTGCAGCTCACCGTGGCTGTAATTCAGATCCGCCTGTTTGCGCCCGTCATCCTTGATCTGCAAGGCGCCGTCGAGCTGACCGTCCTGCAACCGTCCCTTCAACTGCTTGTCATCCTGCTGTAGATCCAGCGGTGTGATCGCCATGCCTGCTCCTTGTCAGTTGACCTGCACCAGACCACCCTTGATGGTCAGCATGCCGCCGCCATCGACGGTCTGCGAGGCCGCGCCCTTGTTGGTCAGGCTGATGCCGGCGTCGTTGGTCAGCGTGGTGCCGGCCTTGTTGTCCAGTGAAGTGCCGGCCTGATTTGTCAAGGCAGTGCCAGCCTTGTGCGTGATCGAAGTGCTCGCCGAGGTCGCCAGATCGGCGCCGCTCTTGATCGTGAAACTGCCGCCGCTTTGCAGGGTGAGGGTGCCGCTGACTTTAATTGTCAGGTTGCCGTCCACCGTCAGGCTGTAATCGCCGGTGACCTTGTCGGTGTAGTTGCCGCCGGTGCTGTGGTTCTGATCGGCGCCAACCTTGACCGTGCGGCTGTCCTTCACATCGAGGCTGTCGCTGCCGGTCTGGATCGTCACGCTGCGTTTGCCTTTTTCCAGGGTCACGGTCTCGTCGCCGTCCTTGACCGTGCGGGTGCGGGCGTTTTGTACGGTGAGAGTTTCGTCATGGCCGACGGTGGCGGTGGTGTCGTTGAACACGTTGATTTTCAGATCTTTCTGCGCCTGCAAGAACACCTCTTCAGCGTCTTTCTTGTCCTCGAAGCGCAGTTCGTTGAACCCGCCGCCGCCCTTGGACGACTGGGTCTTGATCCCCGACTGCGTCTGATTAGCCGGCAAGGCATAGGGCAGGGCGTTATCACCGTTATAGACGCAACCGGTCACCAGCGGCCGGTCCGGATCACCGTCGATAAAGGTCACGATGACTTCCTGGCCAATGCGCGGAATGAACTGCATGCCGAAGCCCTTGCCGCTCCACGGCAATACCACGCGCACCCAGCAGGAACTGCTTTCATCGTTTTTGCCGTCGCGATCCCAGGGGAATTGCAACTTGATCCGCCCGTATTCGTCAGTCCAGATTTCCTCGCCGGACTTGCCCACCACAATCGCGGTTTGCGGGTGCATGCGCGGTTTCGGTGTGCTGCGTTGCGGGCGAAACGGTGTGGCTTTGGGGATTGCCTCGAAGCGGTTGCGATAGCTCTCATGGCTGGCGTCGTGGGTCACCCGCGTCACCACCCAATCGATATTCAGGCTCGCATCGTCATGGCCGGCGAGGGTGAACCAGTGTCCGGGAATCAACCAACGACAGTCGCTCTCGCCGACAAAGCGTTTTTCCTCACTGCGCAAACCGTCGACGCGTTGCTTGGTCAACGTATCGCCGCGTGCCTTGGCGTTGTAACCGCCGGGATGCTCATAGATCGAACGCGGCCCGGCCACCGCTTCGGCCTGACCATACAGCGAGGTGGTCGGCGTGGTGAATTCATAATCCGTCGCCCGATAAACCCCGGCGACTGCCTGCAGGCAGACTTGGCCGGAGCGGATGCCGTGCAGCTCACGCTCGCCCAATCCTTGCCCTAGATAACTGACTTTCGGCCCGTTGGGGATCGGCACGAAAGCATCGTTGCTGTCGCCGAGCACTAGCGTGTGCTTGCCATCGTCGTGGGTGAAAAACCAGAAGATGCCTTCCTCTTCCAACAGCCGAGAGACGAAGGCGAAATCGCTCTCGCCATACTGCACGCAGTATTCCCGCGGGGTGTAGCTGCCAGTCAGCGAGAGTTTGAAATCGGTGAAACCGTGGGCCTTGAAGATCGTCGTGACGATGTCCGAGGTGGCGAGGTTCTGGAACACACGGTTGTTGCTGGCCAGTGTCAGCCACCAGAGCCAGGGTCTTAACACCAACTGATAACGCTCGGCGGTGGCGTCGGCAGGGAGTTGGCGGATCTCGGCGACCAAGGCATCGAACGGGCGCAATTGCGCGTCGTTGTGCAGGGTGGTGGTGACGTGGGTGGCGATTGCGGTTGTCAGGGTAAGGGAGGTGCCGTCGTTGAGGCCGTTGAGGATTTGCGACCCGAGCGAGTTGAGCGTTTCTTCGCCGCGTAGTAATTCAGGGTAAAGCGCCGACAACGAGGGGGCGATCAGGGATAGCGTGGTGTTGCTGTCGGTCGTGCGGGGCATGGATCAATCCTTGATTGTATTTTGACTTTGTTTTTTCTAGTAATCTTCCGGTTCTGAGTCAGACAAGTCCGCCGTCATGTGTTTTCGAGTGATTACCTGAGCTGATGAGTACGCGCTATGGATAATATTTTCTATTAAAGCTTCTTTGTTGATGAGCTGCCCGAGCAACAGAGGGGCATTCCAGCCGGCGTCCATGACACCATGGCGTCCGCGGGTCGATGGTAGAAATAACTTTCCATCACAGTTTCTATAAAGATACAAAAAGGCTGCGCATTTTGAGCAGCACAGTAACGATACGCCTATATAGATCGGCATTATTTTTAAGTCTGACTCAGCGGCTGCATCCTTTCGTGTTTTCCGCTCCAAGTGCTCGAGCACCCGAAGTTCAGCATGTACATTTTTATCGTTTGTGTTTATTACCTCGAATCTACCGTCGAGCAACGCAGTCATGGCCCTATTGTCGGGGCGATTCAGTTTTGCGAGATCTCTTGCTTTCATGAAATTTTTCAGCGTTAACGTGTACTCTCCAACCAAGCGAGCTTTATGGGAGGCTTTTGCCGCACCCTTGTCTTCGATATGTATTTTTGCATGCTCGGTTTTAAAGAAAGCAAGAATGAGTGTTTTAAGTACGTCGTTGGTTGAATCTGATTCTCCCTCGCAGCGATTTGTGCTGAAAATTATTGTTGGCGGGTCTTCCCAATAACTCGGGCTCCAACAAGCGGCTACGCAAACCTGCGTGTTCAAAGGACCGGCGACCAGTAGTCGGCATATTCTGTCAAGATCACGATCATCTTTGTCCAGAATATTTTCCATTTGATATTCTCCGAGTTTGGCTTCAGGCATATCGGAGAATAACTGTTGAGAAAGATTGGTCCTTCTTGCCACCAATTCTTCATTTGCGTTTTTTTTGGAAGCGTTATAACGCGTGGCTCTTTCCTTTTGGCTGGTTTTTGCGGTGGGTAGTGCGGGGGATGGGCAGTTGTTTTCTTGATAGTTGTAGGGCACATTGAGGAAGTTGGTTGCATTGTTGCCTAAAGCCATCGTCGCCAATTCAAGTTCATTAATGGAGGCTTCGCTACAGGCTTTTTTGACTCTGGCTTCGAAACACTTGTCGCACATGGCAATTCCCTTTGTGAAATGTTATCAGAACAAATTCGCTTTTTGACATTTGTGTTGGCGTGACTTTGGATAAATCCCTTGGTGCACAAGTTTTTTTTCGTCTTCAACTGTGCGAAAAATAAATCTTTCCCCTATGAGTTTCAGAATATGTTGGGATTCGCATTTCGTGCACCATTACAAGGAGGGCACAGCGGTCTGACATTAGTGATGTCATTACGCAGGACCTCGATTAAATCAAACTCCTTTGCCGTCGCTGTTATCCCCGTTGTAATGGGGAAACTCACAGTTATTTTTCGGCTGATAGGGTTGTAGGTGTAATTTGCTTCGACGATTCTGCAATCGACCTGGTGAGGCGCTACAAGTATTTTGCCCTCATCAAAGACCTTCCAATTTGTACGCAAACCATCCCGCCCTAAGGGGCCACGACTATTTTTGTAATTCATCTGGCACGTGTTACCCACGAAAACGGGCAGCATTGAACCAAGGGTATAAAGGAAACTGCCGTTAAGTGAGGCTTGCGGGATTCTGTGATCTATTTGGGCGCAGTCCAGCGGCAGGGCTCTGGCTCCGCACTGACCTTCACACTTGAACGCATCCCAGTTGAACGCGGATTCAAACTGACGCTGACCCACAAAAGTCGCGACTGGCACCCCCAGTTTCGTCATGAGGCCGCAGACGGCTTGCCAGTTGTTTCTCACCATCGTTTGGGTGTTGTCCCAATCCACACCTCCCATTGGTCCAATAAAGAAAATTGCAGGAATCATGATTGGCCTCCTTGCTTTCTCTGCCCCGTTTGGGCATTTGATCGAGGGTTTTTGGATGTCATTCCAACACCCACTCCGCCAACTTCCCCGTCACCTGCGTCATCAAGACGTTTTCAACATCCCGCGCACCTGCCGCACTGCATTTGGCGAGCACTGCTTTAACGATTCCTGAATCAAACTCGAACTGTTTGCCGGTCGCGGCCTTGTAACGGCCACGCAATTTCTCCAGCTTGGCCAATACAATCCCTTCCAGCGTCGCTTCATCCAGGGGTCGATACGCGACCACGGTCATGCGCGCCAGAAATGCAGGGCGGAAGGCTTGCAGGAGGACTTTGTGCAGGGCTTCGTTGAAGGCTTCCGAGCCAAGTTGCGCCACGGGCGTATCCAGTAAAAGCTCCGCGCCGACGTTGCTGGTGGCGAGCATCACGGTGTTCTTGAAATCCACCACCAGCCCGGTGCCGTCTTCCATCAAGCCTTTGTCGAAGACGTTGTAGAACGCCTCCAGCACATCCGGATGCGCCTTCTCGATTTCATCCAGCAACACCACCGAATAAGGCTTGCGTCGTACCGCTTCGGTGAGCACGCCACCGCTGCCGTAGCCGACATAACCGGGCGGCGCACCTTTGAGTTGGCTGACGGTATGGGCTTCCTGATATTCCGAGAGGTTGATGCTGATCAGGTTGCGTTCGCCGCCATACAAGGCGTCGGCCAGCGCATACGCGGTTTCGGTTTTGCCGACGCCAGTGGGGCCGACCAACAGGAACACGCCCACCGGTTTCTGTGGATCAGTGAGCCCGGCGCGGTAAGCCTGCAAGCGTTGGGCAATGGTCGCGAGCGCCGTGGTTTGACCCATGACGCGTAAACCCATGCGCTGGCCGAGAGTACGCACGGCGTGGGCTTCGTCGGCGAGCATCTTGCCGACAGGGATGCCGGTCCAGCCTGCGATGACAGCGGCGACGGTTTTACTGTCGACCTGTTCCGGGACCAGCGGATCGTCCTGGCGAATCGCATCCAGCCCGGCCTCAAGGCGCAGCAGTTCTGCAGCCAAATGATCGATGCGGCTGTCAGTGGCTTCATCCGGTTTGTCGCTGTCGGCACTTTCGCTCAATGCGAGCAATTCGCGGCGTGTTTCGAGTAGCTCGCGCACGGCCACGCGCTCCTCGCCCCAGCGGATTTCCAGTTCGCGGATAGCCTGCACATTGGTTTTCGATTCATCTTCCAGCAGCGTGATGCGTTCCCTGTGATCCAGGCCGGTAGCTTGCTCACGGCGCAGGCGTTCGACTTCATCCTTGAGGCTGTTTTGCCGGTGGCGCAGGCTTTCCAGCGGTGGCGGCACGTCGTGCTGACCGAGGGCGACCCGAGCGCAGGCGGTGTCGAGGACGCTGATGGCTTTGTCCGGCAACTGGCGGCCGGAGATGTAACGGTGCGAGAGTTTCACCGCTTCATGGATCGCCGCGTCGAGCACTTGCACGCCGTGGTGTTGTTCCAGTTTCGCGGCGACGCCACGGAGCATTTCCACCGCGGTGATTTCGTCCGGCTCCTCAACCTGCACCAGTTGAAAGCGGCGGGCGAGGGCCGGGTCTTTCTCGAAATATTTTTTGTACTCCATCCACGTCGTGGCGGCGAGGGTGCGCAATTCGCCTCGGGCCAGCGCCGGTTTCAAAAGATTCGCCGCATCGCTGCCGCCCTCGGCACCACCAGCGCCGATCAGCGTGTGGGCCTCGTCGATGAACAAGATGATTGGTTTGTCGGCGCTGCGCACCGCGTCGATCACGCCTTTCAAACGCTGTTCGAATTCACCTTTGACCCCGGCGCCGGCCTGCAGCAAGCCGAGGTCGAGCACGCGCAAGCTGACTTCCTGCAACGACGGCGGCACGTCTCCGGCGGCGATGCGCAGGGCCAGACCTTCGACCACGGCGGTTTTGCCGACGCCGGGTGCACCGACCAGAATCGGATTGTTCTGGCGACGGCGAAGAAGAATATCGATGCACTGACGAATCTCGCCATCGCGGCCAACGATCGGGTCGATGCGCCCGGCGTGGGCGTCGGCGGTCAGGTCCTGGGTGTATTGGTCGAGTACCGAATCCTGTCTCGGCGCCGAACCTTTAGACGGAGTGGTTCGCGCACCAACGTGTTCGCGAGAGTTTTCCGTCCACTCCAGCAGATTGGCGCGCAGGGCTTCCTTGGGAATTCGCAGCAATGACGACGCGCTGTTGAGCAGCAGACTGCGGCGCTCGTCGCGATCAATCAACGCCAACAAAAGCAGCCCCGAACGAATGCTGTCGAGCCCCAACACACTGGCCTGCACCACCGCATCTTCGAGCAAACCCAAGGTGTGTGAAGACAATGCCGGTGTGCGCGTGCTGCCGCCCTTGAACAGATCCAGCGCCTTGTTGATCTCCGCCGTCAGCGCATCGCGTTCCAGACCAAATCGCGGCAGCAGGAAAGCAAAATCCCCGCCCTCGATGTCGAGCAGTTCCAGCAGCAAATGTTCGATCTCGACAAAGTGATGCCCGCGTTGCAAACAGCGTTGCGCGGCGCGTTCGAGGGCGCGGCGGTTGTCCGGGTTGAGGCGTCCGATCAGGCTGGCCAGTTCCATTTCAGGTGATCTCCAGCTGACAAAGACGGGTTTCGATCTGTTGCACGGCGAGGCTGGCCTGACGCTGCAATCCACCGTTCCAGCTCAGCAGCGCAGGAGTTTGGCGACTGAGTTTCATTGGCCCGGCACCGCGCACCAGCAGCACCAGTTTCACGTCCAGGTCCGGGCCGAAATACAGCGCCGCAAGACTCGCCAGTGCCGGGTGCGCTTCGCCGTCAGGCAAAAAGCGCCCGGCCTGCGTCGAGGGCAATGGGCCAAGTGTCAGGCGAATGCCGGCGTGTTCATCCCAGACTCGTTTGCCGGCAACGGCCGTGCGCCCGAGTTGCAGATTGCGTCCACCGGCCTTCATCAGGCTGCGGCTGGCCAACGGAATCTCGCGCCAGGCACCTTCGTAAGCGCTGAGTTCGACCGGCACTTCAAACTGTTCACGGACAATCGCGGCGAACCCTGCCAGTGAGCGGCGACCATCGGCAAACAGCGCCGTGCAGGCCAGCACGGCGCAATCGGCAACGGCCTGACGTTCCTGCAAAGACTTGGGCAACAAGCCGGTCAACGCGCGCAATTGCGCTTGCACCGGCGAAGCGCCTGGCGTGACAAACCCCAAGGCTATGCGGTGTTTGCGCATCACCTTGTAAAGCAGACTGAGCAGTCGATGCTGGAACAGATCGAGGAATTCGGCCGGCGCATGATCCTTCGCTCGCGCCCGTTGTTGCAGCCATTCCTGATAGGCGTAGGGCAACGGCCCGTCAGGCCCACCGAGGCCGAAAACCGGTGTGTCGATCGTCAGCGCTTCGCCCGGCTCTTCAGTCAGGCTCTCGATCTGGCTGGCGGCGAACATCGGTGTCAGTGGCCCGCGCAACTTCAGCGCTTCGGCCTGTGGCGAGGTGCCGCTGCCGAGGGATTCGGCTTGTGGCTGTTCGCGCTCCAGCAACAGCAACGCCTGCAACAACTCGAACGCCTGCGGATCGCGGCGCAGGCGCTGGCTCAGGGTCAGAGCGACAGGGGCATGCCGGCTTGGGGTTGCCATGCCTTGACCTCCTTGTCGCCCTGCATCAGCACTGTGCGCACAAAGCGATTGGCCGTGGCGTACAGCGAAAAGAATTGCGCCAGCACCGCCGAAAACAGCACCGCGCTGCTGCCGACAAAGTGCTGCGGATCAAGCTGCAATTGCACCTCCAGGCCATTGCGCCAACCGCGCCAGGCATCGACGCCGACATGACCGATCACCCGTTCGCAATTGATCCCCAGCAGACCTTCGATCTGGCGCAGGGCACTGGCCTCGTCGCGCAGATTGTGCAGCTGCAGAATCTCCTTCAACGCGTCCAGCGCCTGCGGGCCTTCGACCAGCGACAAGTGATTGAGGGTCAATTGCGACACCAGGCGCCAGCGAGAATCACCGTCGAGGCGCGGCAGGCTTTGCGGGGTCGGCGGATTGCACAAGCGTGCCCACGCCACCGGGCCGGGGCGCTCGAAACCCAGCGGCGTACCGGCCGGCAAGCTCTGCGCCAAATGGCGATTGGTGCAGAGCAATTCGGCCGTGAGGCTGTAATCGGGCAGGTCGGTCTGCGGTTCGAAACGGGTATCGACCACGCTCACCAACAGGTCACTGCCGAGGCGGTTCGGGGTCATGCCGTGAACCCTGCGCGCATGCCAGTAACGCTGTTGATCGCCGCCGCTGTGTTGGCTGCCGTAATAGGCCGGCAGCCGTTGAACGCCAGCGCTGGAACTGGCACGCATGCCACGAATGCTGTGAATTTCCACGCTGTTTTCGCGGTGGCTGTCGGCGATCAAACGATATTCGCTGCGCGTGCCATCGGGGCGTAGCGGCTCGGAGGTACGTGGGAACAGGTTGAGCACCGGCGCACAGCCGAGGGCGATGTCACTGGCTTGCAGATGCAGGCGACTACCCGGGGCGCGGTCGAAGACGATGTACAGATAAAGCCTCTGACTGTCGCTGGCTGCACCGCTCAACGGTAGATCGAAAAAGTGGAATTTATCGGGGAACGCAAAATATTCGGCGAGCAAGCGCATGCCCGGATGCACCCCGTCCTCATCGGGCAACAGTGCTTCGTCCTCGGCGAAACCGACGATTCGCGGCAAGCCTTTTAGCGCTGTCGGAACGCTGCCCGGCGACCCGGCCAGCACCTGCACCGCGTGTGCACCGAGCAGGTCGTAGAGGCAGGCATTGATCACCGGCGACGCCGCCAGATGAATGCGCAAATGTTCGATGCCCAACTCGGACCATTGGCTCTCGCCGAGGCAGCGCAGGCTCAGGCGCAGCGCCGAACGCGACTGCGCCACGCCGGTCAGGGCCTGCGCTTCATCGCTGCCGAGCAACAAAGCTTCGCTCACTTCAATCGGCCACAAGCGCACGGCGGCGCTGGTACGAAAGTGGATGCTTTCGCCCTTGCTGGTGGTGACGAACAGCGGAGTATCGCGGGGCAGGGGGTAACCGCCGTCGAGCTTGCCTTTGCTCGGGTCCGGCTCGAACTGGACGATGGCGCATGACGGCAACGGGCGCATGGCCAATGGATAAAGTTGTTCAAGCAGGGCGTCGCTGAACTCGGCGTAATCGTCATCCAGCCGCCGCTGTAATCGGGCCGCCAGCAGGGCGAAACCCTCCAGCAGGCGCTCGACGTGCGGGTCGGGGCATTCGCCGGGGGACAATTCCAGACGCCGGGCGACCTTCGGATAGCGCTCGGCAAACTGGCTGCCGGCGTGGCGTAACCAGGTCAGTTCGCGCTGGTAGTAGTCGAGCAGTTGCGGGTCAATCGAGTCGCTCATGGCGCACCTCCAGCCCCTGGCCACCGGGCTCGATGACGAACGCTACCGGCCAGTGCTGGCGGCCGCTGCGCAACTCGCCGACCAGGCGAATGCTCATTTGCTGCGGATGCTCGGGCAGGGGATTGACCTGAACTTCGCCCAGCTTCAGGCGCGGTTCGAAGTGGGTGATGGCTTCGCGGATATCCCGCGCCAGACGACGGCGGTCATCGCTGCGCTGCTGTTGCAGGGCGCTCCAGTCGGCGATGCCGTAGTCGATCACGCTGGGTGGGTTGGTCAACGTGCGCGGGCCACGACGAGTGTTGAACAGGCGCCCGAGCTCGGCGTGCACCGAGTCGAGCAAATCCTGCCGATCAAACTCCCGCACGCCGTCGCCCTCGCTCGAAGCGAGGCGTTCGAACAGCGGCGGGAGTATGCCGGTGCCTGCCATGGCCGGGGCGCCGGGTTAGCTGACGAGCTTGTTGGCGGCCATGTCCCAGGTCGACGCGGCGGTGCCTTCCTTGGTGCCGTCGTCTTTTTGCGCGGTGAGTTCCCATTTGATCTTGGTGAAGTTCAGCGACAGCGTTTCCACCGGTTTGCCGCCGGTACCGCCGCTGACACTGACATTGGAAATCACCACGTTGGTCAGCGTGTAAATGATGAACGGCAACAGTTGCCCACTGCCTTCGGCGGCGTTACGGCCGATGGTGATTTTGGCTTCCGGAATCGGTTTGCCCGCGCAGCAGTATTCGTTGAGGGAGGGCGTCGAGGTGTCGACGAATTTGGTCAGGGTGAACTCGCCTACGTGAGGCTTGCCAGAGGTCCGCTCCGAGTTGCTGACGTCGTTGGTCACCTGCATCGCCACATTGTGGCTGTAGG
Source organism: Pseudomonas sp. NPDC087598 (assembly GCF_044743525.1). Lineage (NCBI taxonomy): Bacteria > Pseudomonadati > Pseudomonadota > Gammaproteobacteria > Pseudomonadales > Pseudomonadaceae > Pseudomonas > Pseudomonas sp. NPDC087598. Next base: position 74,077 of record NZ_JBIUWQ010000024.1, read on the forward strand.
ACATGACTTCGATCTTGTCCGCATAACCCTCGAGCAGGCTGTCGCCTTTGATGTCGCCGCCGAGGTCGAGAATGATTGCATCCATCGCTTGAAACTCCTGAAGAAAATCACATTAGGATTTTGGCCTGCACCAACCTGTTGACTTGATCACTGAACCTGTGGCGAGGGAGCTTGCTCCCGCTGGGCTGCGCAGCAGACCCCGGCTTTTGGGTGAAACGGGGCCGCTTCGCGACCCAGCGGGAGCAAGCTCCCTCGCCACAGGGTGCGTCAGTGGCTCAAAAAATTGTTTTCGTCAGGCAGCAACCGGTGGCGGCAACGTTGCCACCAGGCGAATCGATGCCGTCAGTTCCTCAAGCTGAAAGTGCGGCCGCAGGAACACCGTCGCCCGATACGCGCCAGGCTTGCCGGCCACCTCAGTGACATCCACCCGCGCCTCGCGAAGCGGGTACTGCGCTTTGATTTCCTGCGGGGCGTTGTCGTTGATCAGCACGTAATCGGCGATCCAGTTGTTGAGATAGGTCTGCACGTTGTCGCGGGTCATGAAGCTGCCGACCTTGTCGCGCATGATCACCTTCAGGTAATGGGCGAAACGCGAGGCTGCGAGCACGTACGGCAACATCGCCGAGATCCGCGCGTTGGCATTGGCCTCGTTGGTGTTGTAGACCTTGGACTTGTTGGTGGTCTGGCCGCCGAAGAACACCGCGACGTCGCTGTTTTTCTTGTGGCACAGGGCGATAAAACCGAGGTCATTGAGTTCCTTCTCGCGGCGGTCAGTGATCGCCACTTCGGTCGGGCATTTCAGCGACAGGTCACCGGAACTGGTGCGGAAGGTATGCGCCGGCAAGCCTTCGACCGCGCCGCCACCTTCAGCGCCACGAATCGCCGCGCACCAGCCATATTTGGCGAATGCTTCGGTGATGCGTTGCGACAAGGCCCACGCGGCGTTACCCCACAGGTATTTGCTGTGGTCGGTGCCGTTGACGTCTTCGACGTAGTTGATGCCTTCCACCGGAGCAGTGTCAGGGCCGTAAGGCAGTCGCAGAAGGAAGTGCGGCAGCACCAGCGAGACGTAGCGCGAATCCTCGCTTTCGCGGAACGAGCGCCACTTGATCAGCTCCTGGCTCTCGAAGACTTTCGACAGATCACGCGGCACCGCCAGTTCAGTGAAGCTGTTCATGTCGAACAGACGTGGGCTGGCGGCGGCAATGAACGGCGCGTGCGCAGCGGCAGCAACGTTCGAGAGTTTCTCCAGCAGGCCGATGTCCTGTGGATGCCGGCCGAAGGTGTAGTCACCGACCAGCAAGCTGAACGGGTGGCCACCGAAGGTGCCGTATTCCTCTTCGTAGATCTTCTTGAACAGCGCGCTCTGGTCGAATTCGACGGCTTTTTCCAGATCGTTCTGCAGCTCTTTCTGCGTGACGTTGAGCAGGCGCAGTTTCAGCCGGGTGCTGGTTTCGGTGTTCTGCACCAGCATGTGCAGGCCGCGCCACGAGGCTTCGAGTTTTTGCAGATCGGGGTGATGCAAGACCTCGTTGAGCTGGGCGCTGATCAGCTCGTCGATCTGGCTGATGCGGTCGTTGATCATCGCCACGGTGTCCTTGTCGATGGCCATGCCTTCGTCAAGGACCTGAGTGGCGAACTCCGCGAGCATGTCGCGGGCGTAATCCTGCTGACTGTCATCGTGGGCCATGCGGCCCTCGGCGATGATCCGGTCGAGCAGGGACAAGGTTTCGGCGGCAGCATTGTCGCTGGCTTGTTGCTGGGCGGCGGCGGGCATGGTGAATTCTCCCCTCGATTAAGTGGACGATCAGGCTTGCGGTTCGGCCGGCGCCTCGGCATCAGCTGCCGGGGTAGCGGTGTCCGGGCGGGCCGATTTGATCTCTTGCAGGCCTTCGGTGTTGGCGATGACATCGCGCAACAGCTTGTCCAGATCATCGTTGCCGTCGAGTTTGGTCAGCAGATCGCGCAGGCGCTGGCGGGCCTCGAACAGGCGCCGCAGCGGGGTGACTTGCTCGACCACCTTGACCGGGTCGAAGTCGTCGATGTGTTTGAAGTTGAGTTCGATATTGAGCTTGCTGTCGTCGCCGCTGAGGGTGTTGTTGACTTGCAGCGTGGCGCGCGGGCCGATCGAGGCGAGCACCTCGTTGAAGTTGTCGCGGTCGATTTCGGTAAAACGCCGCTCAGTCAGTTTTGCCAATGGCTCGAGCGGTTTGCCCGAGAGGTCGGCGAGGATCCCGACCACCAGCGGCAATTCCTTTTTCTCGATGGCGTTGCCGATTTCGACGTCGTAGGTGATTTGCACTCGGGGCGGGCGCACCCGGTCGAGCTTGTGTTGAGTACTTTCTGCCATGACAGCGGACTCCGATGCGATGAGCGGGCGCAATGCATCGGGATGGCCCGTTCATCGCTTTCCCTTGCTGGACCGTAGGTTAGAAAGGGAGGCAGATGACCTGTCGTTCCTTTGACAAACCTTCCTCATTCGGCTGTAGGAACCGAACTACCCAAGACGCTAGAACAGGTCTATAAAAATGCAAGGAAAAACATTTTTGGACAGGTTCAGGAAAAGGAAAATTCATTTTGTGTAGACGACTTTTTCTAACGTGGGTGTTTGCACTGCTGGCGGGCTGTTCTTTCTTCGGGCCGAAAGTCGACCTCGACAGCCTGACCCTCGACGTCGCGCCCAAGGCCAATGACGACACACCGATTGCCGTGGATTTCATTGCGGTCAATGACCCCGATCTGCTCAAGCAACTGTCCGGCATTAGCGCCAGCCAGTGGTTTGCCGAGCGCGAGCAATACCAGCGCGACTATCGTCAGTTGATGAGCGTGTGGGGACTGGAGCTGGTGCCAGGGCAATTCATCGACCGCCAACCCTTCCCGCTGGGGGGCAAGAAGGCCGCTGGACTTTTGGTCTTCGCCAGCTATAACACACCCGGAGCACACCGCTTGCGGCTCGACGATCAGAGCGATGCCTGGCTCAAGTTCGACAGCCGCGAGATGACGCTGGTCAGCAAGGAAAACTGAAATACACCGTCCGCCGCCGGCTTGCGGCAGGGTCGAAAGGAGTCGTATGAGTCTGCTACCTGACGCGGTTTGCTGGCACGAAGGCATGCAATTGCTGCCGCAGCATTTTCAGTTGCAGGGGCTGCGGGCGGAAGCGCTCGGCGCCCATCTGGCGCAAGCGTGTAATCCATGGTTCTGGGGCGTCAGCCACATGGAGTTCGATCCTTCGGCACTGAGTGCCGGTGTTGTGCGGGTGTTGTCGCTGCAAGGGACGATGCCCGACGGTTTGCCGGTGGATTTGCAGGCCGGAGTCGGGCCGACGCTGGAACTGGATGTCAGCGCCGCGATCAATGCCACCGACGATGCCACGGTCACCGTGTTTCTGGCGATCAGCCCGATGTGGCGCGCCGGGCAATTGCTGCCGCTCAAGGGCCGCTTGCAGTCGGTGGTCGGCGAGGCGTTGCCGGATCTCACCAGTGGTGAATTTCCCGAATCGATCACCGTGTGGCGCCCCAATCCACGGCTTTGCACACAATTGAACAAGGCTGATTCAATCTGCCTGCCGCTGCTGAAGATCCGCAAGGAGGGCGGCGGTTTTCTGCCGTTGGCGTACACGCCGCCAACGCCGATGCTGTTGCCGGAATCCGCGCTCGGACGGCGCATCGCCGGTCTCTGCGCCCGGGCGCGGGAAAAGTGCCTGTTTCTCGGCGGCCGTTTGCGTCAGGCGCAACAGGCTGGCAATCAGGACGATGCCCTGGAAATCCGCCGTCAGTTGACCGCGTTGTGGGCGCGCCTGCCTGAAGTCGAAGGCTTGCTCAACAGTCGCATCGCGCACCCGCAAACCTTGTATGTGCACTTGCTCGGCCTCGCCGGCGCCTGGTCGGCGCTCGATCCGCTGGCCGGCGTCCCGGCGTTCGCGCCACTGGATTTTCTTGAACTGCAACGCGGATACGATGCGGTGCTGCAATGGCTGGAAACCACCCTCGAACTGATTCGCGCCGGCTATCGAAGCCTGCCGTTCGAACGCGGCGAACAGAGCTTTTCGATTCAGTTGCCGGACGAGCAACCGAGCCAGCGCCTGGTCATCGGCCTGCGCATGCCCAACGGTGCCAGCGAGCAGGCGGCGATTGACTGGTTGCGCGGCGCGATCATCGCCTCGGCACCGCATATTGCGCTGCTCAGTCGCCAGCGCATGAGTGGGCTGAGCCATCAGGCCATGAACCGCAGCGAGCAAGTGGCGTACAGCGTCGGCGAAGACACGCGACTGTTTGTGATCACTGCCGAGGGCGCCTGGTTCGACGCGCAACTGCCGCTGATGATCGCCGCCCCCGCTGCAAAGCTGACCAGCAGTCCGTGGCAAGTGGTGCTGTTTGTCGCGCAGAACAGTGAAAGTGCCTGATCACACAAGGAACGCCATATGTCGCAAGGAAGTGTCGCCGGCCTGGGGTTGCAGGACGCACCGTTGAGCAGCGCGTTCCGCCAGACGTGGCAGCAATGGCAACAGGACTGGACGCAGTTGCCCAAGGACAGCGAGGACGAAGCGGCGCTGGTCGAGACCGTGGTCGAACTGTCGACTCAGGCTTCGCAACGTTTGTGGCGCACCGCGTATTCGCGGGTCGGCGACTCGGCGACCGATCAGGTCAAGGCTCTGGTGTATGCCTTCGTCGCGCTGGTCGATGAGACCCTCCTGTTTACGCCATGGCCGGGGCAGGCTGCATGGCAAGACAAACCGCTGGAGTCGCGTTTGTATTCCAGTCGACAGGCCGGCGAGCAAGTGCCGGCGGCAATTCAAACCCTGCTCGATGAACAGCAACCGACCACCCGCGATCTCGCCAACGTGTATTTGCAGTGCCTGATTCTCGGTTTTCACGGGCGTCTGCGCGGTGAGCATAGTCAGGCGCAACTGGAGAAGTGGCGACTGGCGCTGTTCAATTTCGCCTGGCAGGACGAGGCCTCTTATGAAGGCGTCAGTCAGCGACTGGTGCAGCCCTCGTTGGGCACGCCGTTGCAGTTGCCAGTACGTACGGCTCTGCCGGACGGTTTTCGTCTGGCGTTGGGGATTCTGGCGATGGTGCTGGTGTTGACCGGGCTCGGCCAGTTTCTCTGGCGTGACATTCGCTCCGAGTTGGAACCGGTGCTGCAAATGACCGATTCGGTGACGCCCGCGGAGCAAGACTCATGAGCACCCTGACGATTGTCGCGTGGGTCTTCGCGTTGCTGTTGTTGCTGGTGATCATCGCCGTGGCGGTGTGGTGGCTGCGCACCCAGAGCGGCGCGGCGATCCGCAGTTTTTACGCGTCGGTACGGCACATGGAACAGGAGCAGGGCAGTCGCGATCGCTATCAGATGCCGTGGCTGCTGATGCTCGGCGACGAATCTCAGGGTACGCAACTGGTCACTGATTGGCGCTTGCAGCCGACCGACAAACCGGCGTGGTTCGGCCGCTGGTGGTCGGATCCCGAAGGCGCGGTGTTGGTGGTGCCGCAGGCATTGTTCCTGCCGGACGACGGCATGCATTTGCAGCGCGGCGGCTGGTGGCGCCTGCTCGGCTTGATCTTGCGTCTGCGCAGTAAACGGCCGCTGGACGGGGTGATCTGGACCGTGCCGGTGAGTCGCCTGAGCAATCTCGAACAAGCCGCGAGCCTCGGTCTGGCGGCACGCCGGCGTTTTATCGATCTGCTGCAACGCTTCGGTTTGAGCGTACCGGTGTACGTGATCGTTACCGGTCTGGAAGAGTTGCCGGGGTTTCAGGAGCTGATCAGCGCTTTGCCCGACGAGGCCCGCGAACGCACCTTGGGCTGGTCGTCGCCCTACGCGCGCGACGCCGTTTGGCAAGGGCAGTGGAGCGATCAGGCGCTGGATCGGATTCACCGCGCCGTGGCCGAAGCGGTGATTGAAGTCGGTACTCTTTCCGGGCATTTGAGCGCGGATCTGTATGCCTTGCCGGAACGTCTGGAAACCCTGCGCCGTGGTTTGCAGAGCGTGCTGGAACCAGTGTTTCAGGGTAATGCGCAGGGTGAAGCGCCGTGCTTTCGCGGTGTGTATTTCAGTGCCAGCCAGGCGTCGGAAGATGCCAGGGATGGTTTTTCCGCCGACGACAGCGGACTGCAGCAAAGCGTGTTCGTGCGCCAGTTGTGGCGCCAGCGCCTGGTCGGCGAGCGCGGTCTGGCCCAAGGCGTTCCGCGCCTGTTGCGTTTGCGTCAGCGCTGGCAGCGGATCACCGCTGGCGTAGCGCTGGTGGTTGGCGTGGTCTGGGCGGTGGCGATGTTGTGGGTGTGGAATCAGTCGGTCAAGGATGCCCATGAGCTGGCGCGGCTGATGCAGAGTGCGCAGAAGAGCTACGTGGCGGTCACCGATGAGGCGCATCGAGTCGAGCCGACCCGGCGCAATGTGCAGAGTTTCTGGCGGGTGCTGGAGCGCGCACCGCGTTGGGATTATGTCTCGCTGGTGTTTCCGACTTCGTGGTTCTCGTCACTGGATAGCCGTTTGCAGCAGGAGCTGTTCCAGTCTACCCAGCGGCATATGTTGGTGCCGCTGCATGAATTGCTGGCCGGTGAACTGAACAAGATCAAAGCGATCCGCGCGACGGATCGGCGCAGCAGCGTCGAGAGCGAAGACCCGGCGCAGTGGCAGAACTATCAGAAGGCAACCGATCTGGTGGATCGCGCATTGCGCCTGGAGCAGCAAAACCAGTTGTTCAATCAGGTGCAGAACAACCCACGCGTGCCGCTGGATGACCTGGTGCAACTGAGCAACAACGCGCTGTCGCTCAACCTCAACGCCGGCACCTTGCCTCACGCGGGGTTCTACAACCGTTTGCTGGTGTCGGGCGACGGCAGCGACTTGCAGGCGCTGGACCTGAGCGTTGACCGGCCGTTGATCGAGAGCAACTTCTCCGGGCTGATGGAGCGCTGGCTCGACCAGTATTTCCTCGCCGACAACTTCGTCAGCAAGGCCGGTTATCTCAAATTGCACCTGGAGCAACTGGAGGTCGGCAGCGGCAACAGCCTGCGAGAACTCGAAGACTTGCGCGCGCTGATCGATGATCTGCAAGCAGCGATTGCCCTGACCAATTCCACGTGGAGTCGCGGCAAGGGCCAGGAGCTGGTGCCGGGTTATCGCGAGTTTCTCGACAAGGTGCGCAAAAGCACCTTGCTCGGCCCGGCGGTCGAGCAACAACTGGATCAACAGGCGAGCAAGTTGCAGCAAAGCTTTCGTGATCAATGGATCGCGCAAGTCGGCTCACGCGGCAACCTGTTGGTGCAGCAGGGCAGTGGGCAACTGGCGCTGCAGGAACAAGTGGTCAAGCTCAACAATGCCGTGCAGGCGCTGTTCAAGCGTGACTTCGTCTCGGTCGCCCTGCGCGCCGACCAAGACAACGTCAACCTCCAGGGCCAGACCGTGGATGGCGATGATCTCAACACCTCACTGAATTACTTCACCAGCTATAAAAGCTATGTCGCCGAAGAGTTGCCGCGCATCCCGCCGGCCTATCGCGAGGCGCTGCTGCAAACGGCTGAAGCCGCCGCCGCTCAGGCAATGTGGCTGAGCCTCAAGGATCACAACGATCAGACTCATCCTTACGCGGTGTTCAATGTTCAGGCCGAACAAGCCATGGCCTTGCAAAAGGCCTTCGTCGAGGTGCATCGCAATGATCTGGCGGCGCGCCTGCAAGGTGCGTTGAACCGTCGGGCGATGGCGCAGATTGTCGGTGGCCTCGATGAAATTACCGCGCAGCCGCTGTTCGGCGGGCGAGCCGAAATCAGCCAGTGGGACGGCTCGAAAAATCTCGGTCTGCAACTGTACGGTGCCAGTGATGTGCAGGACTTGAAGCTGAGCCTCAAGCAGCAGTTCAACACCATGCTCGGCATCACCGAGCGGCGTCAGTCGGCGTTACAGTGGCTGATGACGCAGCAGGGCAATCTGTCGGCGCTGGATTACGAGCGTGTGACGCAGTTCGGTGCGCTCAATGATGAACTGCTCAAGTACAAGGACTCCAACCCGGCCAGTTCGCCGGCGCAGATCGAGCAACTGGTTAGTCGTGATTTTGTCGACATGGACACCGCGTCGTGCGTGCAGGTGTTGCAGACCGCCAATGTTGCGGGCGGGCGTGGAACCCTGGCGATGCGCGCGGTCGAGCTGCAACAGTCGGCCATGCAGCGTTGCCAGTTCTTGCAGCAACAACAGGCCGCAGCGGCATGGAATGAACTGGCCAACTATTTCAATCAATACCTGGCCGATCGTTTTCCTTTCGCCAACGGCGTGCAGGCGCAAGATGCCGATCCGGCGCGGGTTCAGCATTTTCTCGAAATCATCGATAAACGCCTGCCGGTGGCGCAAGCCGGACTGGTCCTCAGCCAGACCCCGGAACGCCTCGCGGCAGAAGATTTTCTCAATCGTTTGAAGCAGGCCAGTACCTGGTTGACGCCACTGCTCGTGCGCGACAAGAGCGGCATCCTCGGCGTCGAACTGGACGTGCGTTGGCGCACTGATCGCGACGATGAGAAGGGCGCCGATCAGGTGATTGCCTGGGGCCTGCTCGCCGGCAGTCAGCAAATCAACTATCCGGTCCCCGCCGAACAGCCGAACCTGCGCTGGATGGTCGGCCAGCCTATCCGCCTGACCCTGCGCTGGGCGCGCAACGGCAAAGAGCGGCCGGTCAACGATCCACTGCAACCGAACCTGGTGGTGCGGGATCTGGAGGCTGGTTGGGAGTACGGCGGGCCGTGGTCGTTGCTGCGCCTGATGCGTGCGCACTTCTCGGTACAGCGTCAGCCGAGCATGGATTACACCGAGTTCCCGCTGACCTTGCGTCTGCCGGTGACGGCGTCGAGCGACAGCGTCACCAGTGACTTCACACGAATGTTCGTGCGCCTGTCGCTGATGAGCCAAGGCTCGAAACTGCCACTGTCGATTGCACCGTTGCCGACCCGCGCGCCGCGTTCGCCGTTTCAGGTGACCGGCACCACGGCTGCGCTTGAAGCCCAAAAGGAGAATCTGTGAGCCTGCCATCGACCTCGTTACCGGACCTGATTGATCAGTTGCTCGCGCCGATCAGCGCGGATGCGCCGTGTGGCGTCGATCTGCGTTATGAACGCGAGTTCGACCAGTTGCGCGACCTGCGCCGTGAGGACGACGCCAGTCTGCCAACCGGGGTCTGGCAATCGACACTCAAGCGGGCGAACTGGCCGGACGTCGAAAAACTCACCACCACGTTATTGCTGGAACGCAGCAAGGACCTGATGCTCAGCGCCTGGCTCGGTGAAGCGTGGCTGCATCTGCAAGCGCTGGACGGCTTGCCCGGCAGCCTGGCGTTGATCGCCGGTTTGTGCGAGCGCTTTCCCGAGCAGTTGCATCCGCAGGCCGAGGACGGCGACCAGTCGTGGCGGGTGATTCCGCTGGAATGGCTGGTGCGTCGCTACAGTGAAGTGCTGCTTACCCGAGTGCCTTTGTTCGGCAGCCGCAACAGCGATTTCGAGGCCTATACCCTGGAAGTCTGGCGGCGTTTGCAGGTTCAACAGGTGCAAGCCAACGACAGCAAGAACGCCAAGACCTCAGCGGAAACCGCGCGTAACGAACAGAAGAAACTCAACGAGCAGATCCGCGCCACGCCGCTGGCGTTCTGGCTGCGTACGCAGGGCAATCTGCTGCTAAGCCTGCAACACCTGCAACGGCTGGATAACTGGAGCAATGCCTATCTGGGCGATCAGGCCCCGGGGCTGCGCGCCTTGCAGGACACCATCCAAGCGCTGCTGACCCTGGTTCAGGAGTTTATCGCCATGCACCCACAACAACCGGCGCCGCCACCGCCGCTGGTCGAAGCGCCCGTGGCCGTCGCGCAATCAGAAGAACCCGCGCCAGTTGCACAGGTGTTTCGTGAGCCGGCCAGTCGCGAAGAAGCGTACCGGCAATTGCTGCTGATCGCCGAATACCTCGCACGCACCGAGCCGCACAGCCCGGTGCCGTATCTGATCCGGCGCGGGGTCGAGTGGGGCAACAAACCGCTGAGCGAACTGCTCGGCGAGTTGATCAGTGCCGACGCTGAATCGCGGCGCCTGTGGACGTTGCTTGGCGTGCTTTAGTGCACGCGCTGGTTGTTGACCCTCGGCGGCAACTGGATCGGCGTAAGCACCGGTTGTCCGGAGAAGAACGCCACGAGGTTTTTCCCCACCAGTTCCACGGTGCCTTGGGTGGCTTCCGGTGATAGACCGGCGACATGCGGCGTGAGCAACACATTGCTCAGGGTTTTCAACGCTTCCGGCACTTGCGGCTCATGGTCGAACACATCCAGCGCGGCACCGGCAATGCGTCGTTGTTCGAGTGCGGTGATCAAGTCCGCCGTGGCGATCACACTGGCCCGGGCGATATTGACGATGAAACCATTCGGCCCCAGTGCATCGAGCACCGCCCGCGTCACCAGATGCTGGGTGCCGATCCCGCCCGGCGTGGCGACGATGAGAAAGTCCGACGCCCGCGCCAGTTCGGTCGGGGTCGAGCAGAACACGTAAGGCACGTCACTGCGGACCTGGCGGCTGTGATAGCTGATGTCCATGTCAAAACCGAGGTTCGCGCGCTTGGCAATCGCCAGGCCCACCGCACCGAGACCGAGAATGCCCAAACGCTTGCCGGCCAGTGATGGACGCATGATTTTCGGCCATTCGCCACGCCGCACGGCGGCGTCGCAGCGCGGAATGTCACGCACCAGCGCCAGCAGCATGGCCATCGCATGATCAGCCACGGACGAGGCGTTGACCCCGGCGCCGTTGGTCACGGTGATCCCGCGATCACTGGCGGCTTGCAGGTCGACCTGTTCGTAACCGGCACCGATCACGGTGATGATTTTCAGCGCGGGCAGGGCGGCGATTTCGTCGGCGGTCAGGCCCAAGGGACCTCGGGTCAACACCGCGTCGATGCGCGCGCCCTGGCTGGCGATCGCTTGCGCACGTTCGGCGGGCGTCGGGGCGAGGATCAGGTGAAAGCCCTGATGTTCGAGAATCGGCAAGTAATCATTGATGGTTTCAACCAGTACCAGAACGGTTGCGGGCATTGCGCGGCTCCTGTGATCGTCGGTGGGGTTGGTTGCGAAAGTCGGTTCAGAGTGCTGATTCCAGAGCGGTTTGGCAATGGTGGCTGTTGCCCCGTATCAGCCAGTGTAGGAGCTGAAACGGGGCATGCGCGGGTGCTTCGTCAGAACGTTACATCGGCACTGTTGATCAACCGGGCGAACGCGCCGCCGAGGGTGGCGTTGTGGTGTTCGATGATGGCCTGCGCTGGCAGCGCGGGAGTGTCCATGCAAGTGTGGGCGTCGGCCACCAGTACAGGTTTGAAGCCAAGGTCGGCAGCGGCGCGGCAAGTGCTGTCGATGCAGAACTGAGTTTTCATGCCGACGAGGTAGAGCTCATCGATATTTTTGGTGTTGAGTTGCTGCGCAAGATCTGTCTTGTGAAAGGCGTTGGGTCTGGATTTGTCGAACAGCAGATCGGTGTCCGCGTGCAGCTCAAGGGCCGGCAACAGTTGCCAGAATGGACTGCCCGCAGCAATTGGTGAGCCTTCGGGTCCGGTGTGGCGCACGGCGAAGACGGGCACGTGTTGTTGGCGCGCCCTGGCGATCAACTGCTGGATGTTGGCGAGAACGCGTTCGCCGTCGTGGGGTTTTTCCGGGCCGTGGAACAGACCGACCTGCATATCGATGATCAACAGTGCTGCGGACATGTGTTTCTCCTTGAGTGACAAAAGCAGCCGCACGGACGGGAGAAACAACAAGGCCCCGTCCATTGCTGGCGGGGCCTTGGGTTTGCTGCGCTGAGTTTACCTCACGCACAAACACCACGACCCGCCGGTGGCGGTCGTGGTGGTGCGGGTGAGGTGCAGCGCGCGAAGGTTCATGGGGCCGATCATGCTGGCGGCGTCCACGGGCTGTCAACCGGCGTATTGGGCGATGCCGTTGCCAAACGACCAGTTTTCTTTTTTCACTTCCACCAGATTGATGAACACGTCTTCGAGGCGAACGCCCAGTTGCGTGTTCAAGCTCTGCGCGATGGTCAGATACAGGGCTTTTTTTGCCTCCAGCGTTCGGCCTTCGTTGAGGGTGATCTGGATAATTATCAGTTGGTCGCTGCGCTGGATACCCAGGTATTGCGGATCGAAGATGAAATGCTCGCCGTCGTGTTCGTTGAGGATCTGGAAGTTATCGTGCTCCGGGACATTGATCGTGCTGCGCATGGCGGCATAGATCTGCTCGCCGACGCGTTTGGCGAAGCTGGGATCGGTGCGTTTTTTCAGTTCGACACGAACGAGGGGCATGAGCAAAGACTCCACGGGGGGGCAGGGGACTTATACACGCTAGACCATTTGGGCCAGATTTGGAGAATCGGGTGTTTGAACGGATGCTTTCGCTGGCAAGCCAGCTCCCACAGGTCATGCGGTGTTCAAACAATCGTGACCAGATCCCAAATCCTTGTGGGAGCTGGCTTGCCCGCGAAGGGGCAGGGGGGGTGTACGAGGCAGCCTACCTGATTCCCGGATTCTGCCTACAAAACCGCCGGATTCATCCGCTATCTGGCTCGGGATGAATAGGAAATCATGAGGATACAAAGTAGTCCGGGCAGTGACTGCCAACAGCCAAGGAAGGCGCATGCTTCAGAATGATCGCGAAAATCTGGAACTTGAGAGGCTACAAAATGAAATACGCAAACTTGTTGTCGAGAGACTTAAGCTCATGGCGGAGGAAAGCAAGTTCAAGCGAGAAAAGTTCTGGTATCCCGTCGCGGTAGGTACTGGGGTTTTAACCGCGCTTGCTGCCGTATTAAGCCTTTTGGTGAAGTTCTAAATTAACCCGCTGAGGAGAATTATCATGACCCTGGAAGAACGCGTAGCCAGAATTGAGCGGCTGTATCGAGAGGACGCCGAACTTGCCGACGAAATACAAGGCCTCTCCCCAGCGGAAATTCGGTCGGAACTGTTCAGGTTCAGTCTCGGTTTTTTGTTTGGCCTGGCGTTCCTCACAATCGGATTGATAGTCATGCGTTCAATCTAATTACGTTTTGCTCGTCGTCGGCGTTGGCTCTTATCAAAAAACGACACTGTACATACCTTGTGCCGACAGCAATTTTCCCAAAAACGACACCTCGCTCATCTGCTCCGCACAACCATTCCTCAGCTAAGTCTTTGCTTCTGCTCATTTATCGCGGAGAATCGCGCCCCTGTTTCGGCCGGAGCATGTCTGTCGGTTTTTTCCGACGCGTCCTGACCGAGTGGCAAGTGACCGGAATGCGGAGATCCGACCGGATGAATGATCAGGCCAAAAGCGTCGACCAACGCTTTGATGCAGCAGCACCCGCTGAACTTTCGAGCTGGAATCGCCAGGACACCACCTGGATGTTGGGACTGTTCGGGACGGCCATCGGCGCCGGTACCCTGTTTTTGCCGATCAACGCAGGGCTGGGTGGCTTCTGGCCGCTGGTGATCCTCGCGCTGCTGGCATTCCCGATGACGTTCTTCGCACACCGAGGCCTGACCCGTTTTGTGCTGTCCGGTCGCGAAGGCGCCGACATCACTGACGTGGTCGAGGAGCATTTCGGCATTAAGGCCGGTGCGCTGATCACCTTGCTGTACTTCTTCGCGATCTTCCCGATCCTGCTGATCTATAGCGTCGGCCTGACCAACACGGTCGCCAGTTTCCTCGAACATCAACTGCACATCACGCCACCACCGCGGGTGATTCTGTCGTTCGTGCTGATCCTCGGTCTGCTGGCGGTGGTACGTTGCGGCGAGCAGGCGATCGTCAAAGCGATGAGCCTGATGGTGTATCCATTCATCGTTGCGCTGCTGTTCCTCGCCGTGTACCTGATTCCGCACTGGAACGGCGGCATCCTCGCCACCGCTTCGCAAGTGCCGGCGCCATCGGCGCTGCTGCACACCTTGTGGCTGGCCATTCCGGTGATGGTGTTCTCGTTCAACCACTCGCCGATCATTTCGGCGTTTGCGGTGGATCAGAAGCGTCGTTACGGCGTTAACGCCGACCAGCGCAGCTCGCAGATCCTCTGCCGTGCCCATCTGTTGATGGTGGTGATGGTGCTGTTCTTCGTCTTCAGTTGCGTGCTGACCCTGTCACCGGAGCAACTGGCTGAAGCCAAGGCTCAGAACCTGTCGATCCTGTCGTACCTGGCCAACCACTTCAACAATCCGACTATCGAGTTCGCGGCGCCGTTGATTGCGTTCGTGGCGATCTCGAAGTCATTCCTCGGTCACTACATTGGTGCCAGCGAAGGCCTGAAAGGCTTGATCATCAAAAGCGGCAAGCGTCCGGGCGCCAAGGCACTGGATCGCATTGTGGCGGCGTTCATGCTGGTGATCTGCTGGATCGTGGCAACCTGGAACCCGAGCATTCTCGGCATGATCGAGACCATCGGTGGCCCGGTGATCGCGGCGATCCTGTTCCTGATGCCGATGTACGCCATCCGTAAGGTGCCGGCGATGGCGCGTTATCGTGGCCAGGCGTCGAACGTGTTTGTCACCGCCGTGGGTCTGGTGGCGATTTCGGCGTTGATTTATTCGCTGACGGCTTAAGCCAAAGCCTCGGATACTCAGCTACAGTGGCCGCTGTGCGTGATGCGCACAGCGGTTTTTTTCGTCTGGAGACAGTGGATTGTCGAGCGCCCCACAACCTGTTGAATCACCCAATCGCTGGCGGGATGTACTCGCCGGTCTGTCGATTGCCGGGCTGTTGCTGCCCGAAGCCGTAGCCTATTCGACCATCGCCGCGCTGGCGCCGCAGGCCGGGGTGATCGCCCTGTTTGCCGGGTTGCTCTGTTATGGGCTGTTCGGTACCAGTCGTTTTGCCATTGTTTCGGCGACGTCATCTTCCGCAGCCGTACTGGCGGCAGCCACGGCGACGCTGGCCAATGGTGATCCGCAGTTGCGCGCGACGTTGGCGGTCGGTCTGGTATTGGTCACGGGTGCGCTGTTTGTGCTGGCCGGGATCTTTCGTCTGGGCAGCGTCACGGCGTTCATTGCCAAACCGGTGTTGCGCGGGTTTGCCTTCGGCCTGGCGCTGACGATCATTCTCAAGCAGGTCGCCAGTGTGGTCGGCGTGCACCTGACCGACGCCAATCTGGTGCGCTTCGCCCCGCAATTACTTGAACAGTTGCCGCAGTGGAACTGGCCGGCAGCGGCTGTTGCGGCAGTGGCATTGATGCTGTTGGTGGCGTTTTCGCGGTTGCCACGATTGCCCGGTGGTTTGCTGGTGGTGGTGATCGGCATCGCCGCCGGCCAATGGCTGAACCTGCCGGCGTACGGTGTGAAGATGATCGGCATGATCGACCTCAGCCTGGAAGTCCCCAATCTGCCGGTGCTGCCGTTCGCCGACTGGTTGCGGTTGGGGGAGGTGGGGTTTGCGCTGGTGATGATTCTGTACGCGGAATCTTACGGCTCGATCAGTTCATACGCGCTCAAACATGGTGACCGTGTGACGTCCAACCGCGATTTGCTGGCGCTGGGCGCGTCAAACCTGTTGTCCGGGTTGTTCCATGGCATGCCGGCGGGGGCGGGGTATTCGGCGACATCGGCGAATGAGGCGGCGGGTGCCACATCACGTTGGGCTGGCGGGGTGGCTGCGTTGGTGGTGCTGATCATCGTGCTGACCGTGTTGCCGTGGATCGCTTTGACCCCTGAGCCGGTATTGGCGGCGATTGTCATGCACGCGTTGGGGCGCGGTTTGAGTCTGCAGCCATTGGGGCGTTATTTCATCTGGCGTCGCGACCGCGTGCTGGTGCTGTGCGCGGTGGCGGCGGTGCTGGTGCTCGGTGTGCTCGACGGTTTGCTGGTGGCGGTGGCGATCAGTGTCTTGCTGATGCTCAAGCAGATGTCGTCGGCGGACATTCAGGTGCTGGGGCGAATTGATGGCGGGCATGACTTTGTCGATCAACAGCGCCATCCGACGGCAATCGGCGAGCCGGGCGTGTTGATCGTCCGGCCGGGCGAGGCGTTGTTCTTTGCCAATGTCGAGCGGATCCTCGGCGCGGCGTTACGCTTGATTCGGCATTCGGATGCGCCTGTGCACACAGTGATTTTGAGTCTGGAGGAAACTCCGGATCTGGATGGCACCAGCATTGAGGCGATGCAAGAGTTTTTCCTGCGGGTGCATCAGGAGGACAAGCGGCTGATTCTGGCGCGGCTCAAACATGGGGCGTTGGTGGTGCTGGAGGCATTGCCCGAAGTGTCGGCCAACGGTGTGATCCTCAGCGGCTTGAGCGTTGATGGTGCGGTGCAGAAAGCCCTCAAGCTCAACACATAACCCCTGTAGGAGTGGGGGGGGGGGGGGGGGGGGGGGGGGGGGGGGTGGGGGGGGTGGGGGGGGGGGCCCCCCCCCCCGGCGGGGGGGGGGGGGGGCCACCCACCCCCGGGGTGGGGGTAATTGGGGGGGCAAAAAACTCACCACC
>NZ_JBIUWQ010000024.1:90528-90910 GCF_044743525.1 Pseudomonas sp. NPDC087598
GGGGGTCAACACACCCCACAACCAAAAAAAAAACCCCGTGTGGGGGGGCGCGGGCGCGCTTGCGGGTCCGCCGTTTTTATCCTGTTTGGCCTCCCCCCCCCCCCCCCCCCCCCGCCTCACTCCTACAGGGGACCGGTATTCCAAGGCATAAAAAAACGCCGCTCATCTCACGATGGGCGGCGTTTTTCATTGCGTTGCAGCGTTAGGCTTGAACGACCGGGATGTTGGCGTTCGCAGCAGCTTCACGGAACTCGGCAATCTGGTCGAAGGACAGGTAGCGGTAGATATCGGCCGCCATGCTGTCGATCTTGCCAGCGTATTCCATGTACTCCTCGACGGTCGGCACGCGACCCAGGATCGAAGCAACGGACGCCAGCTCAGC
>NZ_JBIUWQ010000025.1:0-83453 GCF_044743525.1 Pseudomonas sp. NPDC087598
ACCATCAACTGGTGGCTCAGCGCTTTGACGACAGCCAGGTCATGGCTGATGAACAAATACGTCAGGTTGTACTTGGCTTGCAGTGAACGCAACAGTTCCACCACTTGCCGCTGCACCGTCCGGTCGAGCGCCGACGTCGGCTCGTCCAGCAGGATCAGCGCCGGTTTCAGCACCAAGGCCCGGGCAATGGCGATTCGCTGCCGTTGCCCACCGGAAAATTCGTGGGGGTAGCGGTGCCGGGTTTCCGGATCCAGACCTACCTCCTTCAATGCCGCAATAATCGCCGCTTCCTGTTCGGCCGCGGTGCCCATCTTGTGAATCCGCAGGCCTTCGCCAACGATATCGCTGACGCACATGCGCGGGCTCAGGCTGCCAAACGGGTCCTGAAACACCACCTGCATCTCCCGACGCAACGGGCGAACCTCGTTCTGCGTCAGGCAGTCTAGCTGCTTGCCTTCAAAGCGGATCGCGCCTTTGCTGCCGATCAGCCGCAAAATCGCCAGACCCAGTGTGGATTTACCGGAACCGCTTTCTCCCACAATCCCCAGAGTCTGACCCTGAGGCAGGCTGAAATTGATGCCATCCACTGCCTTGACGTGATCCACCGTGCGCTTGAGCAGGCCCTTCTTGATCGGGAACCAGACTTTCAGGTTCTCGACTTCGAGCAGCGGCGCCCCGATTTTATTGGTCGCCGGGCCTCCGCTGGGCTCCGCGCCGAGCAATTCCCGAGTGTACGGATGCTGCGGTGAACGGAACAGCTCTGCGCACGATGCCTGTTCGACGATGCAACCGCGCTGCATGACACATACGCGATGCGCAATTCTTCGCACCAGGTTCAAATCGTGACTGATCAGTAACAGCGACATGCCCAATCTGGCCTGCAATTCCTTGAGCAAATCGAGGATTTTCAGCTGAACGGTCACATCGAGTGCGGTGGTTGGCTCGTCGGCAATCAGCAGTTCCGGCTCGTTGGTCAGGGCCATGGCGATCATCACCCGCTGACGCTGGCCGCCGGACAATTCGTGGGGCAGGGCCTTGAGGCGCTTGTGCGGCTCGGGGATGCCGACCATCTCCAGTAGCTCCAGCGTGCGCTTGGTCGCGACTTTGCCGGTCAGGCCCTTGTGGATGCCGAGAACTTCGTTGATCTGCTTCTCGATCGAGTGCAGCGGATTCAGCGAGGTCATCGGCTCCTGAAAGATCATCGCGATGCGGTTGCCGCGAATGTGCCGGAGGGTCTTTTCGCTCAGCCCCAGCAGGTTTTGCCCGGAATAGTTGATGCTGCCGGCCGGATGCCGGGCCATCGGGTAGGGCAGCAGGCGCAGGATCGAGTGCGCCGTCACCGATTTGCCCGAGCCGGATTCGCCGACCAGCGCGAGGGTTTCGCCACGCTTGATGTCGAAACTCACGCCTTCCACGACCCGGTGCACGCGCTCACCGAAACCAAATTCGACGGCGAGGTCGCGTACTTCGATCAGATTGTCCTGATTCATTTCACTTCCTCGGGTCGAAGGCATCGCGAGCGGACTCGCCGATAAACACCAGCAAACTCAACATCAACGCCAGCACGGCAAAGGCACTCATGCCCAGCCACGGCGCTTGCAGGTTGGACTTGCCCTGCGCGACCAGCTCACCCAGCGACGGACTGCCAGCCGGCAAGCCGAAACCGAGGAAGTCCAAAGCGGTGAGGGTGCCAATGGCGCCGGTGAGGATGAACGGCATGAAGGTCATGGTCGACACCATCGCGTTGGGCAGGATGTGGCGGAACATGATCGCGCCGTTCTGCATGCCCAGCGCCCGCGCTGCGCGGACGTATTCGAGGTTGCGGCCACGGAGGAACTCGGCGCGCACCACATCGACCAGGCTCATCCACGAGAACAGCAGCATGATCCCCAGCAGCCACCAGAAATTCGGCTGGACAAAACTGGCGAGAATGATCAGCAGGTACAGCACCGGCAAACCCGACCAGATCTCCAGAAAACGCTGGCCAGCGAGATCGACCCAGCCGCCATAGAAACCCTGCAGCGCGCCGGCAATCACGCCGATGATCGAACTCAACACGGTCAACGTCAGCGCGAACAGCACGGAAATGCGGAAGCCGTAAATTACCCGCGCCAGCACATCGCGGCCCTGATCGTCGGTACCCAGCAAGTTGTCCGCAGAAGGCGGGGCAGGCGCCGGGACCTTCAGGTCGTAGTTGATGCTCTGGTAGCTGTAGGGAATCGGCGCCCACAGCACCCACGCATCCTTGGCCTTGAGCAGTTCGCGGATGTACGGGCTCTTGTAGTTGGCCTCCAGCGGGAATTCGCCGCCGAAGGTGGTTTCCGGGTAGCGCTTGATCGCCGGGAAGTACCAATTGTTGTCGTAATGCACCACCAGCGGTTTGTCGTTGGCGATCAGTTCGGCGCCAAGGCTCAGCCCGAACAGCAGCAGAAACAGCCACAGCGACCACCAGCCACGTTTGTTGGCCTTGAACAGTTCGAAGCGGCGGCGGTTGAGAGGGGACAGGTTCATCTCAATGCTCCCGGCTTTCGAAGTCGATGCGCGGATCGACCAGGGTGTAGGTGAGGTCGCCGATCAGTTTCACCACCAGCCCGAGCAGGGTGAAGATGAACAGGGTGCCGAACACCACCGGGTAATCGCGGTTGATCGCTGCTTCGAAACTCATCAGGCCGAGGCCGTCGAGCGAGAAAATCACTTCCACCAGCAACGAGCCGGTGAAGAAGATACCGATGAACGCCGAGGGGAATCCGGCGATCACCAGCAGCATGGCGTTGCGGAACACATGGCCGTACAGCACGCGATTGCGCGTCAGGCCCTTGGCCTTGGCGGTGACCACGTATTGCTTGTTGATTTCGTCGAGGAAGCTGTTTTTGGTCAGCAGGGTCATGGTCGCGAAGTTGCCGATCACCAGCGCCGTCACCGGCAATGCCAGGTGCCAGAAGTAGTCGAGGATCTTGCCGCCCAGGCTCAGCTCATCGAAATTGTTCGAGGTCAGCCCGCGCAACGGGAACCAGTCCAGATAACTGCCGCCGGCAAACACCACGATCAGCAGGATCGCAAAGAGGAACGCCGGAATCGCATAGCCGACGATGATCGCCGAACTGGTCCAGACATCGAAGTGGCTGCCGTGTCGCGTGGCCTTGGCGATCCCCAGCGGGATCGACACCAGGTACATGATCAGCGTGCTCCACAGCCCCAGCGAGATCGACACCGGCATCTTTTCCTTGATCAGGTCGATGACCTTGGCGTCACGGAAAAAGCTGTCACCGAAATCCAGCGTGGCGTAGTTCTTGACCATGATCCACAAGCGTTCCGGGGCCGATTTGTCGAACCCGTACATGTGCTCGATTTCCTTGATCAGCGCCGGGTCCAGCCCTTGCGCGCCGCGATAGGCGGAACCGGCCACCGAGACCTCGGCACCGCCGCCGGCGATGCGGCTGGTGGCGCCCTCGAAGCCTTCGAGCTTGGCGATCATCTGTTCCACCGGGCCGCCGGGCGCGGCCTGGATGATCACGAAGTTGATCAGCAAAATGCCGAACAGGGTCGGGATGATCAGCAACAGTCGTCGAAAAATGTACGCCAGCATCTGATTACTCCGTGCCCACAGGTTCGGCTTGCAGTTGGTTTTGCACTTCTACCGCAGGTTTCGCATCGGGTTTGACCCACCAGGTGTTAATGCCGATGTCGTACTTGGGGGAGACTTTCGGGTGGCCGATGTGGTTCCAGTAGGCTACGCGCCACGTTTTGATATGCCAGTTGGGAATCACGTAATAGCCCCACTGCAAGACACGATCCAGCGCACGGGCGTGGGCCACCAGATTTTTCCGCGAATCGGCGTTGATCAGGTTCTCGACCAGTTGATCGACGATTGGATCCTTCAAACCCATGGTGTTGCGGCTGCTCGGTTTGTCGGCGGCAGCGCTCATCCAGTACTCGCGCTGCTCGTTCCCCGGCGAGTTGGACTGCGGGAAGCTGCCGACCACCATGTCGAAGTCCCGCGAACGCACACGGTTGATGTACTGCGAGACGTCGACGCGGCGAATCACCAGCTCGATACCGAGGTCGCTGAGGTTACGCTTGAATGGCAACAACACGCGTTCGAACTCGGTCTGCGCCAGCAGGAATTCGATGACCACCGGTTTGCCGGTGGCGTCGACCATTTTGTCGTCGACGATCTTCCAGCCGGCCTCTTGCAGCAACTGATACGCCTCGCGCTGTTGCGTGCGGATCATGCCGCTGGCATCGGTTTTCGGGTTCTCGAAGGCTTCGCTGAACACCTGCGCCGGCAGTTTGCTGCGGAACGGATCGAGGATCGCCACCTGTTCGGCATCAGGCAGGCCAGTGGCGGCCATTTCCGAGTTTTCGAAGTAACTGCGGGTGCGGAAGTAAGCGCCGTTGAACAGTTGTTTGTTAGTCCATTCGAAGTCGAACAGCAGACCGAGCGCCTGCCGCACCCGCACATCCTGAAACACCGGGCGGCGCAGGTTGAAGACAAAGCCCTGCATGCCGGTCGGATTGCTGTTGGCGATCTGTTCCTTGATCAAGCGTCCCTCAGTGACGGCAGGGATGTTGTAAGCGTTGGCCCAGTTTTTTGCTGTCATCTCCAGCCAGTAATCGAACTGCCCGGCCTTCAAGGCTTCGACGGCTACGGTGTTGTCGCGGTAATAATCGGTGGTCATCACGTCGAAGTTGTAAAAGCCGCGATTGACCGGCAGATCCTTGCCCCAGTAGTCCTTGACCCGCTCGTAACGCACCGAACGGCCGGCCTTCACCTCGGCGACCTTGTACGGGCCACTGCCGAGCGGGATTTCCAGATTGCCCTTGGCAAAATCGCGGTCGGCCCACCAGTGTTTCGGCAGCACTGGTAACTGGCCGAGGATCAGCGGCAACTCGCGGTTGTTGGTGTGCTTGAACTTGAACAGCACCTTGAGCGGGTCTTCCGCGATGACTTCGGCGACATCGCTGTAGTAACCGCGAAACAGCGGCGAGCCTTCTTTGGTCAGGGTGTTGAAACTGAACACCACGTCGTCGGCGCGCACCGGGTGACCATCGTGGAAGCGCGCTTCGGGGCGCAGGTAGAAACGCACCCAGCTGTTGTCCGGGGCTTTTTCGATCTGGCGGGCGATCAGGCCGTATTCGGTAAACGGCTCGTCGAGGCTGTGCTTGGTCAGGGTGTCGTAGATCTGCCCGACATCATCGGCCGGCACGCCTTTGCTGATGAACGGGTTGAGGCTGTCGAAGCCGCCAAAACCGGCCTGACGGAACACGCCGCCCTTGGGTGCGTCGGGGTTCACGTAATCGAATTGCTTGAAATCGGCCGGGTATTTCGGCGGCTCGTTGTACAGGGTCACGGCGTGTTGCGGGGCGGCGCAGGCCAGCCCGGCGAACAACAGGCCGCTGGCCTGCACGAGCAGGGCGCGGATGGGGCTCATTGATCTTTCTCCGAAGATTTCAGCCACCACGCGCTCAGGCCCAGGGTGTAGGGCGGCGTGGTGACGAAGGCCAACCGGTTGCGGTAGGCCAGACGGTGATAATTGAGGTACCAGTTGGGAATGCTGTAGTGCTGCCAGAGCAGCACGCGGTCGAGCGCCTTGCCGGCGGCGACCTGTTCATCGCGGGTTTGCGCGGCGAGCAATTGTTCGAGCAGATGATCGATCACCGGATTGGCGATGCCCGCGTAATTCTTGCTGCCCTTGACCCCGACCTGACTGGAATGGAAGTACTGCCATTGCTCAAGGCCCGGGCTGAGGGTCTGGTTGAGCGTCATCAGAATCATGTCGAAGTCGAACTGATCGAGGCGTTGTTTGTACTGGGCACGATCGACTGTGCGCAGGCGCGCATCGATGCCGATACTGTTGAGGTTCTCGATGTACGGTTGGAGGATCCGCTCGAGGTTCGGATTAACCAGCAGCAGTTCGAAACTCAGCGGCTGCCCAGCGGCGTTTTGCAGACGCTGGCCATTGAGCTTCCAGCCCGCCTCGGCGAGCAGCGCCAGGGCCTTGCGCATGGTGTCCCGAGGAATGCCGCGACCATCGGTCTGCGGCAGGGTGAACGGCTCGGTGAACAGCTTGGCCGGGAGTTGATCCTTGTACGGTTTGAGTATCAGCCATTCATGCCCGACCGGCAGCCTCGTCGCGGAAAACTCGCTGTTGGGGTAATAGCTGTTGGTGCGCTTGTAGGCGTCGCTGAACAGTGCGCGGTTGGTCCATTCGAAGTCGAACATCAGGCCCAGCGCTTCGCGGGTTTTCACGTCGGCAAACGTCGCGCGCCGGGTGTTCATGAACAGGCCCTGGCTCTGGGTCGGGATCTGGTGCGGGATCTGCGCCTTGATCACCTCGCCACGGCGCACCGCCGGGAAGTTGTAGCCGTTGGCCCAGTTCTTCGCCTGATGCTCGATGTAGATGTCGAACTCGCCGGCCTTGAACGCTTCGAAGGCGACATCGCTGTCGCGGTAGAACTCGACTTCCATGCGATCAAAGTTGTACTTGCCGCGATTGACCGGCAGGTCCTTGCCCCAGTAATCCTTGACCCGCTCGAAGATCAACTGCCGCCCCGGCGTCACCGAGGTAATGCGGTACGGTCCGCTGCCCAGCGGCGGTTCGAAGGTGGTGGCCTTGAAGTCGCGGTCTTTCCAGTAATGCTGCGGCAACACCGGCAATTCACCGAGGCGCAGGATCAACAGCGGATTGCCCGAACGTTTCATCACGAAGCGAATGCGCTGTTTGTTGAGGATGTCGACCCGCAGCACTTCCTGCAGGGCTGTGCGGTACAGCGGATGACCTTCCTTGAGCAGAAGGCGATAGGAGAACGCGACGTCGTAGGCGGTGATCGGTGTGCCGTCGTGAAAGCGCGCTTCGGGGCGCAGATTGAACACGACCCAGCTGCGGTCTTCGCTGTACTCCACCGATTGCGCGATCAAGCCATAACTGGACGCCGGTTCATCACCGGACGGCGAATACTGGCCGGTGCCGACCATCAACGGCTCGTTCAGCTCGTTGATGCCGTATTGAAGGAAATTGGCGGTAGTGACCGGGCTGGTGCCCTTGAAGGTGTAAGGGTTGACCGTATCGAAGGTGCCGAACGCCATCACCCGCAACGTACCGCCCTTGGGCGCTTGCGGGTTGACCCAGTCGAAGTGGGTAAATCTGGCCGGGTACTTGAGCGTGCCGAACTGCGCATAACCGTGACTTTCGGTAATCGTCGCGCTTGCGGTTGAGCTCAAGGCCAGGCTGATCAGGAGCAGGAGGAGGGGACGCTTCAAGTCAGATCCGATCCAGGCGGCTTGGGCTTAGTGGGCCGTACAGTAACAGCTTGTCTGGACAGGAAAAAGATCGGGGCTTAATGCGCTGTTAATTGTGCCCGCAATAGTCCTGACAACAGATTAATTGTGGCGAGGGAGCTTGCTCCCGCTCGGCTGCGAAGCAGTCGCAAAAACTGGTGTGTCGGGTTTGACTGGACGAATGCAGGGGGCCGCTTCGCGCCCCAGCGGGAGCAAGCTCCCTCGCCACAAGGGGCTCATCGGTCACAATAATTTCGGCAATAAAAAAGCCCCTGAAATTTCAGGGGCTCTTCTATCAGCGCGACTGATATACCGTGAGCATCTGCCCCGGCTTCAACGCCTTGCCAGCCCCCGGGTTCCAGCGCTTGAGATGTTGCATCTCAACGTTGAAACGCTTGGCGACCACATACAGCGTGTCGCCGCGTTTGACCTTGTACTGGGTCTGCTGCTTGCTGTCGTCTTTGGCTTTGGACTTGCTGTTGGCCGCAATCACCGTGTTGACCCGACCGCTGTTGCGAGCCGGAGTACGCTTGGTGGTGTCCTGCATGACCAGGGTCTGGCCGACCTTGAGGTTCTTGCCGGTCAGCTTGTTCCAGCGTTGCAGGTCCTTCACTTCGACCTTGTTGGCCTTGGCGATGGAGCCGAGGTTGTCACCACGTTTCACACGGTAGGCGCGTTTGAGTTTCGCCACCTCTGTCGGGTCGGCACCCTCGAACACCGGTTTCAGCGAACGCGTGCTGATCAGCTCTTCCGGGCGCATGGTCTGCAGGCTGGCGGTCAGCAGTTGCGCCTTCGACGTTGGCACCAGCAAATGCTGGGGGCCATCGATGGTGGTGCGCTGCTTGAACGCCGGATTGAGCTGGAACAGTTCGTCTTCGTCGATGTTGGCAACCGCAGCAACCTTGGACAGGTCCATGCGCTGGTTGATTTCGACGACCTGGAAGTACGGTTCGTTGGCGATCGGGTTGAGGTTTACGCCGTAGGCCTCAGGTGCCAGTACCACTTGCGACAGCGCCAGCAGCTTCGGCACGTAAGCCTGGGTTTCCGCCGGCAGCGGCAGGTTCCAGTAGTCGGTTGGCAGACCCAGCTTCTCGTTACGTTCGATGGCGCGGCTGACCGTGCCTTCGCCGGCGTTGTACGCGGCCAGGGCCAGTAGCCAGTCGCCGTTGAACATGTCGTGCAGGCGAGTCAGGTAATCCATCGCTGCGGTGGTCGAGGCGGTGATATCGCGACGGCCATCATAGAAACGGGTCTGGCGCAGGTTGAAGTAACGTCCGGTGGAAGGAATGAATTGCCACAGGCCCACCGCATCGGCGCGTGAATAGGCCATCGGGTTGTAGGCGCTTTCAATCACTGGCAGCAGGGCCAGTTCCAGCGGCATGTTGCGTTCTTCGAGGCGTTCGACGATGTAGTGGATGTAGAGGCTGCCGCGTTCGCCGGCATTCTCGAGGAAAGAGGGATTACTGGCGAACCACAGACGCTGCTGCTCGATGCGCGGGTTCACGCCCAGGCCTTCCTGCAACTGGAAGCCCTGGCGCATGCGTTCCCAGATGTCCTGGGGAACCTGTGGGCTGGGCTTCTCGGTCAGCCAGATCGGCTTCTGCTTGGCTCGCGCAGCGATGTTCGGCGTATGCGTCGCTTCAGTCTGCGGAGCATGGCTGGAACAGCCCGCCAGCGTGGCGGACACAGCCACCGCGATGGCTTGCGCCAGGCGGGTCAATGCGTCTGAATTGACGGACTTACGTATGGATGACGACATTGGCTGGAAGTAAGTTCCGGGCAAAAATGTCGGGCGATTCTAGAAAGCGCACCCCTTGCGGTCAACCATTCAGAATTTTTGTACCAAGCAGTGAGTCACTTAGAACTTATCTTTCCATGCCCGCAAGGCCGCAAAAACCTCGCTCGGCGCCCGGTTTTGAGCGCCTGCCCGTTCGTCCACTTTTTGTGTAACTAATATTTCAGAGGTGCGCAAAAACGGATTTGTGAGCTTTTCCAGGGCCAGGGTCGAAGGCAGCGTCATGACACCGTTTTGCCGTTGCTGGATAACTTTTTCCAGACGGGCGGCAATGTCCGGGTTGCTCGGCTCGACGGCGGTGGCAAACTTGAGATTGCTCAGGGTGTATTCGTGGGTGCAGTAGACCAGCGTGTCTTCCGGTAGAGCGGCGAGGCGACTGAGCGAGTGGTGCATCTGCTCCGGCGTGCCTTCGAACAAGCGGCCGCAACCGGCAGCAAACAGGGTGTCGCCGCAGAACAGCAGGCCGTGGTGGTAATAGGCAATGTGTCCCAGGGTGTGACCGGGCACCGCATAGACATCGAAGTCCCAGCCGAGCACGCTGACGCTGTCGTTGTCCTTGAGGGCCACGTCCCGCGCCGGGATGCTTTCGCTGGCCGGGCCGTAGACTGTCGCACCGCTTGCCGCTTTCAAGCGTTCGACGCCGCCGACATGGTCATGGTGATGGTGGGTGATCAGAATGTCGCTCAGCACCCAGCCGGGATGGGCGGCGAGCCACGCCTGGACGGGCGCGGCATCGCCCGGATCGACCACCGCGCAGCGCTGGGTGCGGTGATCCTGTAACAACCAGATGTAGTTGTCGGTGAACGCGGGCAGGGCACTGATCTGTATCATCGTCGGAATTCGCCAAGCGGAAAACATTGGCGCATCTTAGTAGTTCCTGGCGCGTTGGAGAATGACATGACCGATAAAGCGTTCGCTCAGGCCGATCCCGACTGGCTGGCGTTGATCAGCGCCGCCCGTGAATGGCTGTCGGGCCCGCTCGGGCAGTTTCTGCTGGATGAAGAGCGGCGCATGCTCGAAGACGAGCTGGGCAGGTTCTTTGGCGGTTATCTGGTGCATTACGGGCCATCCGCCGAAACCCCGCCGGCGGCGCCGCAAGTGCAGCGTAATGTGCGCCTCGGTGCGCCGTTGCCGGGGGTCGAGATTGTCTGCGAAGAGCAGGCCTGGCCGCTCAGCGAACACGCGGCCGATGTTGTGGTGATGCAGCACGGTCTGGATTTCTGTCTTTCGCCCCACGGTTTACTGCGTGAAGCAGCGAGCAGCGTGCGCCCAGGCGGACATCTGCTGATCATCGGCATCAATCCCTGGAGCACCTGGGGGCTGCGTCACGTATTCGCCCACGATGCCTTGCGTCAGGCGCGGTGTATCTCGCCGTCGCGGGTCGCCGACTGGCTCAATCTGCTCGGCTTTGCGCTGGAGAAACGCCGCTTCGGGTGCTATCGTCCGCCGCTCGCGTCGCCCAAGTGGCAGGCCCGTCTCGCCGGCTGGGAACGTAAGGCCGGTGACTGGCAACTGTCGGGCGGCGGCTTCTATCTGTTGGTCGCGCGCAAGATCGTGGTCGGGCTGCGGCCGCTGCGTCAGGAGCGTCGCGAGCCGATGGGCAAGCTGATTCCGCTGCCGATGGCCAAGGTCAACCGCCGTCGTATCGAACCGTAAACCTTCTTTTATTTGTGGCCGGGTATGTCCCGGCCCGGGCCATCGTCGATCCGTGATCGGCGAGGCAAACATTTATTCTGGATAGAGTGGCATGAGCGAAAGCGTTGAAAGCGTCGACACCGTAGAACTGTTCACCGATGGCGCCTGCAAGGGCAACCCCGGCCCGGGCGGCTGGGGCGCGTTGCTGGTGTGCAAGGGCGTCGAAAAGGAACTGTGGGGCGGCGAGGCCAACACCACCAACAACCGCATGGAACTGCTCGGTGCCATCCGCGGCCTCGAAGCCTTGAAGCGCCCGTGCGAAGTGCTGCTGGTGACCGACTCGCAATACGTGATGAAAGGCATCAACGAGTGGATGGCCAACTGGAAGAAGCGCGGCTGGAAAACCGCAGCGAAAGAGCCGGTGAAAAACGCTGACCTGTGGAAAGAGCTGGATGAGCAGGTCAACCGCCACAAGGTCACGTGGAAATGGGTGCGCGGGCATATTGGCCATCACGGCAACGAGCGGGCTGACCAACTCGCCAACCGTGGCGTGGATGACGTGCGCGGTTACAAGCAGACCTGAGCTATTCCTGACGTACTGTGGTGCGGCCATTCGCGAGCAGGCTCGCTCCCACAGGGGCTTTGTGCACGACACAGATCCAATGTGGGAGCGAGCCTGCTCGCGAAGAGCGATAACGCGGTTTCACAGGATCAGAATGGCCTCAGCCAGTTGCCGGTCGGTATACACAGAATCCTTCAGCACCTCCCGTATACGCAAAAAAGCCGCCTCCATCCGCACCCCGCGAATCTCCCCGCCACTCGCCACAAACGCCGCCGCATCATCCTTCGCCGCCAGCACAATCTTGTCGTCCTTGAACGATCCACTGGTGCCTTTGCTTGAACTTAGCGTCAGGCTCATGGTGATGTCGGTGCTGATGACGAAGCTGGTGGCATGCGCTTCGGTAACCAGCAAACAGCCGCAGAGCAATAAAACCTGTGCAGTCTTCATGACGCGTTCTAACCCGTGGGAAACAAGCCGCGCACGCTAACAAGCCGATTGCCGGCAGACTTTATGAACATTGCTAATGATTGTTAAAAACTGCATGAGCGCCGATCACCCAGCGGTGCGCGACTCACGCCGCGAGCGTGTTAACATCCGCGTTTTTGCACGATTGACCCGTTGAGAGCTGAGCACTGATGGCCACCAGATCCGTTGTACTCGATACCGAAACCACCGGCATGCCGGTGACCGATGGTCACCGGATCATTGAAATCGGTTGTGTCGAACTGATCGGTCGGCGCCTGACGGGCCGGCATTTTCACGTTTATCTGCAACCGGATCGCGAGAGTGATGAAGGCGCCATCGGCGTTCACGGCATCACCAACGAATTTCTTGTCGGCAAGCCACGTTTTGCCGAAGTCGCCGATGAGTTCTTCGAATTCATCAAAGGCGCGCAGCTGATCATCCACAACGCGGCGTTCGACGTTGGCTTCATCAACAACGAATTCGCCTTGATGGGCCAGCAGGATCGCGCCGACATCACGCAGCACTGCTCGATCCTCGACACCCTGATGATGGCCCGGGAACGTCACCCGGGGCAGCGCAACAGCCTCGATGCGTTGTGCAAACGTTATGGCGTCGACAACTCCGGCCGTGAATTGCACGGCGCTTTGCTCGACTCCGAGATTCTCGCCGACGTTTACCTGACCATGACCGGCGGCCAGACCAGCCTGTCGCTGGCGGGCAACGCGTCGGATGGTAATGGTTCGGGTGAGGGCGCGGACAACTCCGCTACCGAAATCCGTCGTTTGCCGGCGGATCGTCAGCCAAGCCGGATCATTCGGGCTACGGAAGAAGAGCTGGCGGCGCATCAGGTGCGGCTGGAGATCATCGCCAAGTCGGCGGGTGGTCCGGCGTTGTGGACGCAGATTGCCGAGGCTGATGCTCAAGCCTGAGAGATCCTCTGTGGCGAGGGAGCTTGCTCCCGCTCGGCTGCGAAGCAGTCGCAAAACATGTACACGCGTTTTGTCTGAAAGAGTGCAAAAGGACGCTTCGCGCCCCAGCGGGAGCAAGCTCCCTCGCCACAAAAGCCGAGCCAGGCTCAATGAAGCCAAGTGGCCACCCTCGCGCCTTTCGCTGCAACCCTCTACCCTGAGTGCATTGGCGGATTCGAATCCGCCGCCTCAGGACACTGAGCCCCATGTACAAAGATTTGAAGTTTCCGGTGTTGATCGTCCATCGCGACATCAAGGCCGACACGGTCGCTGGTGACCGTATCCGTGGCATCGCCCGGGAGTTGGAGCAGGAAGGTTTCAGTATCGTTTCGGCCACCGACTACACCGAAGGGCGTCTGGTGGCTTCGACCCATCATGGCCTCGCGTGCATGCTGATTGCCGCCGAGGACGCCAGCACGAACTCGCATCTGTTGCAGAACATGGCCGAACTGATCGGTCTGGCGCGGGTGCGCGCACCGGATCTGCCGATCTTTGCCTTGGGCGAACAGGTCACTCTGGAAAATGCTCCGGCCGATGCCATGGCCGAACTCAATCAGCTGCGCGGCATTCTTTACCTGTTCGAAGACACCGTGCCGTTTCTTGCTCGGCAAGTGGCGCGGGCGGCGCGCAAGTATTTGGACGGTCTGCTACCACCGTTTTTCAAGGCGTTGGTGCAGCACACCGCCGACTCCAATTATTCCTGGCACACCCCCGGCCATGGCGGCGGCGTGGCGTATCACAAGAGTCCGGTGGGGCAGGCGTTCCATCAGTTCTTTGGCGAAAACACGCTGCGTTCGGACTTGTCGGTCTCGGTGCCGGAACTGGGTTCGTTGCTCGATCACACCGGTCCGCTTGCGGAGGCTGAGGCGCGGGCGGCGCGCAATTTCGGCGCCGATCACACCTTTTTTGTGATCAATGGCACCTCGACCGCCAACAAGATCGTCTGGCACTCCATGGTTGCTCGCGACGATCTGGTGCTGGTCGATCGCAACTGCCACAAGTCGGTGTTGCACGCGATCATCATGACCGGCGCGATTCCGCTGTACCTGTGCCCGGAGCGCAATGAGCTGGGGATCATCGGCCCGATTCCGCTGAGCGAATTCAGCCGTGAATCGATCCAGGCCAAGATCGACGCCAGTCCGTTGACCAAGGGCCGCGCACCGAAAGTGAAGCTTGCGGTAGTGACCAACTCGACCTACGACGGGCTCTGCTATAACGCCGAGCTGATCAAGCAGCACCTCGGAAACAGCGTCGAGGTGCTGCACTTCGACGAAGCCTGGTACGCCTATGCGGCGTTTCACGAATTCTTCGCCGGGCGCTACGGCATGGCCACTTCACGCAGCGAAGACAGCCCGCTGGTGTTCACCACCCATTCCACGCACAAACTGCTCGCCGCGTTCAGTCAGGCCTCGATGATTCATGTGCAGGACGGCGGTGCGCGACAGCTGGATCGGGATCGATTCAATGAAGCGTTCATGATGCACATCTCGACGTCGCCGCAGTACAGCATCATCGCCTCGCTGGATGTCGCTTCGGCGATGATGGAAGGTCCGGCCGGGCGCTCGCTGTTGCAGGAAACCTTTGACGAAGCCCTGAGTTTCCGTCGTGCGCTGGCCAATCTGCGTCAGCACATCGCGGCCGATGACTGGTGGTTTTCGATCTGGCAACCGCCGGGGGTTGAAGGCATCGAGCGGGTGAAAACCGAAGACTGGCTGCTGCAGCCGGACGCCGAATGGCACGGTTTCGGTGAGGTCTGTGACGATTACGTACTGCTCGATCCGATCAAGGTGACGTTGGTGATGCCGGGGTTGAATGCCGGCGGCGCGTTGAGCGAGAAGGGCATCCCGGCGGCGGTGGTCAGCAAGTTCCTCTGGGAGCGCGGGCTGGTGGTGGAGAAAACCGGGTTGTATTCGTTTCTGGTGTTGTTCTCCATGGGCATCACCAAAGGCAAATGGAGCACGCTGCTCACCGAGTTGCTGGAGTTCAAGCGCAGTTACGACGCCAACGTCAGTCTGGCCACGTGCCTGCCGTGTGTCGCGCAGGAAGACACCGCGCGTTATCGCGGCATGGGCCTGCGCGATCTGTGCGATCAATTGCACGCTTGCTATCGCAGCAACGCCACCGCTAAACATCTGAAACGCATGTACACCGTACTGCCGGAAATCGCCATGAAACCAGCCCACGCCTACGATCATCTGGTGCGCGGTGAAGTCGAGGCAGTACCGATTGACGAGCTGGAAGGCAGAATTGCAGCGGTGATGCTGGTGCCGTATCCGCCGGGTATCCCGTTGATCATGCCCGGTGAGCGCTTTACCGAATCGACCCGCTCGATCATCGATTACCTGAAATTTGCCCGCACGTTCGATAGCAGCTTTCCCGGTTTTGTCGCCGATGTGCATGGACTGCAACACGAAGACGAAGGCAATGGACGGCACTACACCGTCGATTGCGTCAAGGAATGAGGACTTTTCCCAGTATGCAACCGGTCATGAATCCGAAATACCCAGGGCTGTCAGTACGTGTCGCCGATGAAGGCTTTGCGCCTTATATCTGGGGCAGTGACTTCAGTTTTGAAGTCGCCGCTTATGGTGCCGCCGTGATTGGCAAGCCCGTTGAGCAATGGTTGGTGACGCCAATCGTGCCGTATCGCAAGTGCTACGGCATTGATCCCGAGGAATTCAGCAGTTTCCACAATGCTGCCGACAGCGCGATTTTCATGGCGTACCTCGATGACGAGCCGGTCGGTCATCTGGTGATCAGCACCAACTGGAACGGCTTTGCCCATATCGATGAACTCGCCGTGCATGCGCCGGCGCGTCGCCACGGTGTAGCCAAGGCGTTGCTCGATGTCGCGCAGTTCTGGAGCCGCAAGAAGAAGCTGCCGGGGATCATGCTGGAAACCCAGAACAATAACCTCGGTGCCTGCCGGTTGTATGAACGGTGCGGCTACGTGATCGGTGGTGTCGACCAGTTGCGCTATCGGGGGATTGACCCGAACACCGCCGAAGTGGCGCTGTTCTGGTATCGATTGTTCGATAACCCGCTGGAGCACCCGGTCAGCTCGACAGCATCGCCTCGGCTTGTTCCGTGAGGATCGCCAGCAGGGTGTGAATGGCGGCGGGGGTGGGTGCGTGCTTGTAGGTCAGCGCGTAGACACTGATCGGCACGGCCGGTGACAACGGGCACACATCGAGGCCCGAGGTACGGGCGCCGAGGGCGGTGAACGGATCGACGATGGCCAGGCCTTCACCGGCCTCGACCATGCTGCGCATCATCTGATGGGTTTGCACTCGGGTCTGGATGCTCGGCGCCGGGCGCAGCGCCTGGAGTTTGTTTTCCAGCGCCGGGCTCAGTGGATCCTGGCCTTCGAGGCCGATCATCGCTTGTCCGGCCAGATCCTGCAGGGAAATGTATTTCTGCTTCGGTTGCAGCCAGCCGTGGGGCGCAAGTAATTGCAGCTTGCCCTGAGCCAGTGGCTGGCAGTTGATATCGGGATGTTCAGGGTCGTGCAGGCTCAGGCCAAGATCGCTGTCGCGCAATAACAGGTTGCGGACGATATCGCGAGTCGATGCACTCATGAGTGTGCACGGTGCGTCGGGCAAGCGTCGGCGCAGGGCGGCGAGACTTTGTGGCAGTAATTGCTGAGCCAGCGGCGGTGTGCCGATGATGCGTACGGGCGGGGCGAGGTATTGCTTGAGGCTGCCGGCCAAGCGTTGTACCGGCTCCAGCGCTGCATAGACGTGAGCGATTTCGACTTGCAGCGCTCGTGCCTCGGGGGTCGATTGCAGACGTCCGCGAACGCTGGCGAACAGCATGAACCCCAACTGACTCTCGGCTTCGCGCAAACGCTCTTCGACCTCGGCCACCGGCAATTGCAGCCATTCGGCGGCGGTGCCGAGGTGACCGGTCTGCAAGAGCGCCTGAATCACTTCGATATGACGTAAACGCATGCGTGAAGTCCATGTTCAGCAGGTGGGGTCAGGCTGAATCCTACCCCAAGTCTGCGCATATGACTTCTGCTCATAACGGTGAGTTATTGGGCGACAGGAAGTTCTACTTCGCGGGTCAGAATAACGCCCGATTGCACGAGCTTGAATTCAAGTCCGTCGAGTTTCTCTACGCGATCGCCAATGGCCAGCTTGTAGGTGGTGACGGGCTCCATGCCGGTGAGACCGTCTGGCGACGGAGTGGATTCCTGGAACTCATGCACGGAATAAACGCGGCCTTCCGCATCTCTTGCATGGAACTGACCGACGAGTACTGCTGCCATCTGCTTAGAACCTCTGGAGATAAAACGCTTGATTTGCGGCTTGGTAGACCGTCATCAAGGCCTGTAAGTTTTCCTACAGAAAAAAAATAATCAGCACAGGGGAATTTCCCTTGTCTGCTGGTGGAATCGTCACCGGATCATCTATAACTAGTGGCTCCTCCCACGGACCATCGAGAGTCTTCCATGAGCAATGTCTACAACGTCGCTGTAGTGGTCGGTAGCCTGCGCAAAGCTTCGATCAATCGCAAGGTCGCTCTGGCACTGGCAGAGCTGGCCCCTTCGAACATCAAGCTTGAGATTGTCGAAATTGGTGATCTGCCACTCTATAACGAAGACATCGACGGCGATTCACCGCCGGCAGCCTACAGCACTTTCAGGCAAAAAGTGGCTTCATCCGACGCGGTGCTGTTTGTCACCCCCGAGTACAACCGTTCCGTGCCTGCACCGTTGAAGAATGCCATCGACGTCGGTTCGCGTCCGTATGGCAAGAGTGTCTGGAGCGGCAAGCCGGGCGCGGTGATCAGTGTTTCGCCGGGTGCCATCGGTGGTTTTGGCGCTAATCAGCATTTACGCCAGTCGTTTGTGTTTCTTGATGTGCCGTGCATGCAGCAGCCGGAAGCGTATCTGGGTGGGGCGGGTTCGGCGTTTGATGAAGCAGGCAAATTGAGCGAGACGGTGAAACCTTTTCTGCAAAAATTCATCGATGCTTATGGGCAATTTGTAGAACAACACAAAAAATAATCAGCCTGAATGAAAGACCCTGTGGCGAGGGAGCTTGCTCCCGCTTGGCTGCGAAGCAGTCACAAAACCTGAGTATTCGGTATGCCTGAAAGAATACAGAGGGTCGCTTCGCACCCCAGCGGGAGCAAGCTCCCTCGCCACAGGTTTGCTCCACTTCCCGAAATTTTCTATTGAACAAGGCTGTTGCGGATGCTGGCTGCGTCACTGATTTTCCTGCTGACCATTACCCTCGTGATCTGGCAACCCAAAGGCCTCGGCGTCGGCTGGAGTGCGACCTTGGGCGCCGTGCTGGCGCTGATCTTCGGCGTCGTGCACCTCAGCGACATCCCGCTGGTGTGGCAGATCATCTGGAACGCCACCGGCACCTTCGTCGCGCTGATCATCATCAGCCTGTTGCTCGACGAGGCCGGGTTTTTTAACTGGGCGGCGCTGCACGTGGCGCGCTGGGGGCGCGGCAGTGGGCGCAAGTTGTTTGCTTTCATGGTGCTGCTCGGGGCATTGGTCTCGGCGCTGTTCGCCAATGACGGCGCGGCGTTGATCCTCACGCCGATCGTGATTTCGATGCTGCTGGCACTGCGTTTCTCGCCGGCGGCGACGTTGGCCTTTGTCATGGGTGCAGGGTTTATCGCGGATACGGCGAGCTTGCCGCTGGTGGTGTCGAATCTGGTCAACATCGTCTCGGCGGATTTCTTCCATATCGGCTTCAATCGCTATGCGGCGGTGATGGTGCCGGTCAACTTCGTCAGTGTTGCGGCGACGCTGGGCATGCTGTTGTGGTTTTTTCGTCGCGATATTCCGCAGTCCTACGATCCTGAACAGCTCGAACACCCCGAGACTGCGATTCACGACAAAGCCACGTTCTATGCCGGTTGGGCGGTGTTGGCGATTTTGTTGATTGGCTGTTTTGCGCTGGAGCCGCTGGGTATTCCAATCAGCGCGATTTCGGCCGTGTGCGCGGCGTTGTTGCTGGGGATCGCCGCCCGTGGGCACAAGATTTCCACGCGCAAGGTGATGAAAGAAGCACCGTGGCAGATCGTGATTTTCTCGTTGGGTATGTATCTGGTGGTCTATGGCCTGCGCAATGCCGGGCTGACCGGGTATCTGGCGGGATGGCTGGATGTTTTTGCCGGGCATGGCGTGTGGGGCGCGGCGCTCGGGACCGGGGTACTGACGGCGCTGTTGTCGTCGATCATGAATAACTTGCCGACGGTGTTGATTGGTTTGCTGTCGATTGATGCCAGTCAGGCGAGCGGGGTGATCAAGGAGGCGATGATCTATGCCAACGTGATTGGCAGTGATCTGGGGCCGAAGATTACGCCGATTGGCAGTCTGGCGACGTTGCTTTGGCTGCATGTGCTGGAGCGCAAGGGGATTCACATTGGCTGGGGGTATTACTTCAGGGTCGGGGTGGTGTTGACGGTGCCGGTGTTGTTGGTGACGTTGGCGGCTTTGGCTTTGCGGTTGTCTCTTTAAAGCTTTCGCCTGGCGGCGACTTACTTTGGCAAATGCCCCAAAGTAAGCAAAGGTCTTTGCCCTGACGTGCGGCCCTCGCTGGGGCTCGGGTTCCTTCGCTACGCGATTGATCCGGGCGCATCGCCTACGGTTTGCTGCGCTGCACCTCCTCTCGATGCATTTGGCTGCGCCAAACGGTCGCTGCGCTCCCACCCCCGGATCAATCCCTCCACTCAGCCTTCCGACGGGCCTTCCAGATCAAGAACGGTACTCGAGCTAACGCTCATTGTGTTGAGTGGTGAAGATCAAGAACGGTACTCGAGCTAACGCTCATTGTGTTGAGTGGGGCGGCATGCGCCGCGTTTGGGGTGTATTGGCTTTTTGTGGGAGCTGGCTTGCCAGCGATGGGGGGCTGTCAGCCAACCCATTTCCATCGGATGTACTCGATACCTTGTGGGAGCGAGCCTGCTCGTGAATAGGCCGGTATTGGCAAAATAAAATATCAGGCCTGGCCCGGTACATTCGGCCAGAGATCGGAAACGAGGAATAGCCGCTCGGCCTCTTCCCATTCGCCTTGGGCATTCTCGGTCAATCGCACCATAAGCTGCGCCGGCGCCAAGGGCTCCAGTGCCTCCAGCCACATCTGCAAATGCTCATTTCTCCAGGTCTGATCCGCCGGGTAGTGCGCGGGCGCGAGCCAGGCATGGCGGGGCAGGGGTTGCCAGCGGCCGGCGGGGCGTTGCGCGACAAACGCCGACCAATCCTTCTGATGCAACCAACTGCCGCGCAAATGCTGCGGGTGTGCACCGTTCGGTGATTCAGCCTGCCCGGGCCACGGGTATAACAAGTAACCGCCAAGCCACAACTGCGCACTGAACACCTCGATATCCAGCGCCGCCAGCACTTCGCGACTTTCCGGGCGCGCCGAAATTGGCAGTTGATGCTCGGCCAGGTGCGCCAGTTTGCGGTCCAGTCGATCATGGCAGCCCGGGCCTAGCCATTGCGCTGGATCGTGGCCGTCGCCGTTCTGCGGGCCGAGGTAGAGTTTGATCGCCAGTTCCAGGTGATGCACGCCGTCGCGGTCACGCAGCAGCATGTCCAGTTCACCGAGGGTATGGCCCTCGCGGCGGATCGGCAGGTTCGCCGCAATCAGTTCGATCCCTGGCGCGTGCTCCACGGCAAATTGCCACAGACGTTCGTAATAC
This sequence comes from Pseudomonas sp. NPDC087598, assembly GCF_044743525.1. Classification (NCBI taxonomy): domain Bacteria; kingdom Pseudomonadati; phylum Pseudomonadota; class Gammaproteobacteria; order Pseudomonadales; family Pseudomonadaceae; genus Pseudomonas; species Pseudomonas sp. NPDC087598. Next base: position 20,373 of record NZ_JBIUWQ010000025.1, read on the forward strand.
AGGCCCAGACGCCGGGTGCGCGCCTGCGATAACCAGTGCAGCAGGCCATAACTGTCACGGTCGAGCCCACGCAGCCATTGTTCCAGTCGCTCGGGATCATTCACCCAGTCGCTGCCCGCCAGCGGATGGCGCTGTGGCCACGGGGTGGTGGCGAGCATTGGCGGGGCGAGGATGACCCACGCCAGATCACGCACTTCGGGATGGCGTAACTGGTGGGGTAACGAGAGCAGGTCGGGAAATAGGATCATCTTGCGAGCATAGCCTTAAACACGAGGCCATCCTTGAGGCTGAAAGGATTTTGTCTAACGGCGGCTTTCGCCCATAATCGGGTTTTTCGCGTTTTCGATTGTCCGCAGAGGTCCCATGGAGCAATTTCGTAATATCGGCATCATCGGTCGCCTGGGCAGTTCCCAGGTGCTGGATACCGTCCGCCGATTGAAGCGCTTTCTGCTTGATCGTCACCTGCATGTGATCCTCGAAGACACCATCGCTGAAGTCTTGCCGGGCCACGGCCTGCAAACCTCGTCGCGCAAAATGCTCGGTGAAGTCTGCGACATGGTCATCGTCGTCGGTGGTGACGGCAGCCTGCTCGGTGCGGCCCGGGCGTTGGCCAAACACAATATTCCGGTGCTCGGCATCAACCGTGGCAGTCTCGGTTTTCTCACCGACATTCGTCCGGATGAGCTGGAAGTCGAAGTGGCCAAGGTGCTCGACGGCCATTACCTGGTGGAAAACCGCTTCCTGCTGCAAGCCGAAGTCCGCCGCCATGCCGAGGCCATCGGCCAAGGCGATGCGCTCAACGACGTGGTGCTGCACCCTGGCAAGTCGACCCGGATGATCGAATTCGAGCTGTACATCGACGGTCAGTTTGTCTGCAGCCAGAAGGCCGACGGCCTGATCGTTGCCACGCCGACCGGCTCCACTGCGTACGCGCTGTCGGCGGGCGGGCCGATCATGCATCCCAAGCTCGATGCCATTGTGATCGTGCCGATGTATCCCCATATGTTGTCGAGCCGGCCAATTGTGGTCGATGGCAACAGTGAGCTGAAAATCGTCGTGTCGAAAAACATGCAGATTTACCCGCAGGTCTCCTGCGACGGGCAGAACCATTTCACCTGCGCGCCAGGCGACACTATCACCGTCAGCAAGAAAGCCCAGAAGCTGCGGCTGATTCATCCGCTTGACCACAATTACTACGAAGTCTGCCGGACCAAGCTTGGCTGGGGCAGCAAGTTGGGTGGTGGAGGCGACTGATGCTCGATCCCGCGCGCAGTTATGACTTGGTCGGTGACGTGCACGGATGCGCCCTGACCCTCGAACACTTGCTTGACCGACTCGGTTATCACAAGCACGGCGGAGTCTGGCGGCATCCTTCACGCATGGCCGTGTTCGTCGGCGACATCATCGACCGTGGCCCGCGAATTCGCGAGGCGCTGCACATCGTCCACGACATGGTCGAGGCCGGTCAGGCCTTGTGCATCATGGGCAACCACGAATTCAACGCGCTCGGCTGGAGCACTCCGGCGCCACCGGGCAGCGGCAAGCAATTCGTCCGTGAGCACACTCCGCGTCATGCGCGTCTGCTCAACGAAACCCTGACCCAGTTCGAAGGCCATCCCGGCGACTGGCATGATTTCCAGCGTTGGTTCTATCAACTGCCGCTGTTTGTCGATGCCGGGCGTTTCCGCGTGGTGCACGCCTGCTGGGATGCCGGGCTGATCGAGCCATTGCGCGCACTGTTCCCGAATGGCTGCGTCGACGAGCATTTCCTGCAGTCCTCGGCAGTGCCCGGCAGTTTTGCCTGCACCGTGTTCGACCGTTTGTTGCGCGGTACCGACATGCGCCTGCCCGATGGCCAGACCATGACCAGCGGTGACGGTCTGGTGCGTTCGTTCTTTCGCACCAAGTTCTGGGAAGACGACCCGAAAACCTACGGCGATATCGTCTTCCAGCCCGATGCACTGCCGGAACCGGTGGCGCAAACCCCGCTGACTTCAACTGAGAAGAACTCGCTGCTGCGCTACGGCGTCGACGAGCCGTTGCTGTTCGTCGGCCACTACTGGCGCAGCGGCAAACCGGCACCGATCCGGCCGAACCTCGCCTGCCTGGATTACAGCGCAGTGCTCTACGGCAAACTCGTTGCTTATCGTCTGGATCAGGAAACCCGCCTGGATCCGCATAAATTTGTCTGGGTCGATGTCGAGCGGCCGGAGGTGCTGCAATGAGGGCGGCCTGCTCATTCTGTAATTTTAATCCGCAACTGGCTGTCACAAGGATTCACCATGGATGACACGACGCTGGATCAACTGGAGGCCGCGCTGCTGGCCTCGCCGGGAAACGTCGCGTTGCTGACGCTGGTGCTCAAGGCCTGCCTTGAGCGTGGTGACAGCGAGCGCGGCCTCAAAATGCTTCCCGCCGACCTGCACCAGCTGCCGGACGCCGAGGCCCTGAAGCCGATCGCCGCGCAGTTGTACCTTGGCGCCGGGCAGGCTGAAAAAGCCTTGAGCCTGGCGAGCGGTGAGGGCGCCAATCTGCAACTGCTGCGTGCACGTGCACTGGCTGATCTTGATCGTCTCAAGGAAGCGCTGGTCGAATATCGCGCCGCCATCAGTGCCAATCCGGCACTGGAAGACATGGCGCTGTGGCGCCGGTTGAACGTGTCGGTAGTGGAGTTCGCCGCTGGCGAAGGGCGGCCGAAGCTGCGTGTGATCTCCAACGACGACACCGATCAGACCGAAGTCCGCCGACTGTTGGTGCCGGACACCGAAACCGTGACTTTCAACGACATCGGTGGTCTGGACGATCTGAAGAAGACCATCCATAAAAAAATCATCCTGCCGTACCAGAAGCCCGGGCTGTTCGAACGCTTTCGCAAGCGCGTCGGCGGCGGTGTGCTGCTGTACGGCCCGCCCGGCTGCGGCAAAACCTTGCTGGCGCGGGCAACGGCCGGCGAGTGCAAGGCGAAGTTTTTCAACGTGGCTATTTCCGACGTGCTGGACATGTACATCGGCGAGTCCGAGCGCAAGTTGCACGCCCTGTTCGAGCAGGCGAGGGCGCAGGCGCCAGCGGTGATGTTCTTCGATGAAGTGGAGGCGCTGGGTGGCAAACGCTCCAATACCCGCGAGTCGACGTCGTCGAAACTGGTCAGCCAGTTTCTCTCGGAAATGGATGGTTTCACCCACGACAATCATGGCGTGCTGATCCTGGCGGCGACCAACGTGCCGTGGTCGGTGGATTCGGCGTTCCGGCGCCCTGGCCGCTTCGACCGCGTGCTGTTTGTGCCGCCACCGGATCGTGCCGCTCGCGAAAACATGCTGCAACTGATGGTCAAGGGCCGTCCGGTGGCGGCTGATATCGATTTCGCCTTCCTCGCCAAACACACCTCGGGATTCTCTGGCGCCGACCTGAGCGAGTTGGTGGAAACCGCCGCCGATGAAGCGATCGAAGAATCGATCAGTGAAGGTGCCGAGCAGCCGATCTGCGACCGTCACTTCAAGCAGGCCTTGAAAGAAGTGCGTGCGACGACGCTGGAATGGCTGACCACCGCGCGCAACTACGCGCGTTATGCCAATGAAGGCAATCAGTACGATGAAGTGCTGGCCTTCCTCGACAAACATGGCAAGGGACGCTGATGGGCACCCAGAATATTTACCGCATTGAAGACGAACCGCGTCCGGGTGGCCTGGCGCGGTTTGCCGTGTCGCCGTTCTGGCCATTGCTGGCGCTGATGATGGGCGGGCTGTGGCTGGGGTTGCCGTGGTTCGTGCTCAACTCGATTGCCGTGGGCAGCCCAACGCGCAAGCGTGAGTGGATCTGGGTCGGCGTGGGTGCCGTGGGCAGCGTGATCATTGGTCTGGCCTTGATCAGCTTGTTGAAGAACGGCTACCTGAGCACTCAGGCACAGATCCAGTACGCCTTGCTGGTACTGGTGGTGTGGAAACTGAGCGTCGGTTACGTGCTGTACACCCTGCAGAACTCGACCATCGAGCTGTATCAATACTATGGCGGCGTGCTCAATCGTTTCGCGCCGCTGGTCGCGCTCGCAGGCGCCTTCTTGCTCAAAGGGATCGTGGTCACGCTGGTGCCGGCGACCCTTTGGTATCTGGTGGTGAGCTGATGAATACCTCCTATCTGCTGCAAGTGGCTTATCAGCGACTGCAATCGGGGCACAACGACGGCGCCATCGACAGCCTGCGACAGTTGCTGGCCGATGACCCGGAATGTGCTGAAGCGCACGCATTGCTGGCGTTGTGCCTGATGAACATGCGGCGTCTGCATGCCGGGCGCCACGAAGCCTCGATGGCGTTGGCGATGGACCCGGCGCTGCCGTTGGCGCATTACGCCGCCGCGCATATCGACATGGCGTCGCGGCAATTCAAGAGTGCCGAACAGCACCTGTTGCAACTGCTCGACATGGAACCCACGGAGCCGCGTTATTACCGCAGTCTCGCCGATCTGTTTCAACTCACCGGTCGCTTGAGCCAGAGCCAGCCGCTGCTCGACAAGGCGCTGGAACTGCAACCGGATGATCCGGCCAATCTGGTGGCGATGGCGGAATATCATCAGGCCTGTGGCCACTGGCAGCAGGCTGAAAGCTTTGCCCGTCAGGCACTTCAGGCCGATCCCGGGCATACCGGGGCTGTGGTGGTGCTCGGTCGTTTGCTGCTGCGTCAGGGCGATATCAACGGTGCGCGCGAACACGCGATCTGGGCCTTGCAGGAAAACGCCAGCAATGTCTCGGCACTGAGCCTGCTGACCGCTGTCAAGGCGCGCAGCAACGTGTTCATGGGTTTCTGGTGGCGGTTCAACAGCTGGATGACCGAGCGCAGCACTACGGGCGCGATCATCTTGTTGCTGGCGATGTTTGTGGTGTATCGCGTTACCGTGATCACCCTCACCGCACAGGGCTACCCCGGCGCTGCCGAGGTTATTGACTGGGTGTGGCTGGCGTTTGCACTTTATACCTTCACGGCTCCGCAGATTTTCCGGCGTGCGCTGGAAAAGGAACTGACCCAGGTAAAACTTTCAAGGGAGTTCTAGGGCGTCGGGCGTTGCGCCCGTCGACCCGCTCGCTGACCTGATGCCCGGCAGTGTCTTGCCGCTTCAGCGCCGTTAAACTAGCGACATTTATTGGAGAGTGTTCAACCATGTCGTCTTTTGTCGAAATGATCAAAAACATCACCCCGGACATCTACGAGAGCCTGAAACTGGCCGTGGAGATCGGTAAGTGGTCCGACGGTGGCAAGCTCACCGCCGAACAGCGCGAGCTGTCGTTGCAGGCGATGATCGCCTGGGAAATGCAGAACCTGCCTGAAGAACAGCGCACCGGTTACATGGGCCCGCAAGAATGTGCGTCGAAGTCGATCGAAGTGCCGAACATCCTGTTCAAGTCGGATGCCATCCATTGATCGAGATTGGCCGCGGTGCAATCAGCAAAATGTCGGCGCGCCTGGACGGGCCGAATGTGCAATACGCGTTTCGTCTGGATGACGTCGAGGTGCCGGTCAACCCGTTGATCGGTACGACGGTGCGTCTGGAATACCTGGGGGCGATCCACTGCACCCATTGCGGGCGCAAGACCAAAACCAGTTTCAGCCAGGGTTACTGCTACCCGTGCATGACCAAACTGGCCCAGTGCGATATCTGCATCATGAGCCCGGAGCGCTGCCACTATGACGCTGGCACCTGCCGCGATCCGGTGTGGGGCGAGCAGTTCTGCATGACCGATCACGTGGTTTACCTGGCCAACTCGTCGGGCATCAAGGTTGGCATCACTCGTGCTACTCAGTTGCCGACCCGTTGGCTCGATCAGGGCGCGAGTCAGGCGTTGCCGATCATGCGCGTCTCGACGCGGCAGCAGTCGGGCTTCGTTGAAGATTTGTTCCGCAGTCAGGTGGCCGACAAGACCAACTGGCGTGCACTGCTCAAGGGCGATGCCGTGGCGGTGGATCTGGCGCAGGTGCGCGATCAGTTGTTTGAAAGCTGCGCCGAAGGCCTGCAAGGCTTGCAAGAGCGATTCGGCCTACAAGCGATTCAGACGATTGCCGATGTAGAACCTCTCGAAATCCGCTATCCGGTCGAGCAATACCCGGCCAAAATCGTCAGCTTCAACCTGGACAAGAACCCGATTGCCGAAGGCACGCTGCTGGGGATCAAGGGCCAGTACCTGATCTTCGACACCGGCGTGATCAACATTCGTAAATACACGGCTTACCAGCTCGCCGTGCATCAATAAGGACTCCAGCATGCGCACCGAACAACCGAAGATGATTTACCTGAAGGACTATCAGGCGCCCGAGTACCTGATTGACGAAACACACCTGACCTTCGAGTTGTTCGAGGACCACAGCCTGGTCCACGCGCAACTGGTGATGCGCCGCAACCCGGCACGGGGCGCTGGCCTGCCGCCGCTGGTGCTGGATGGCCAACAGTTGGAACTGCTCTCGGTGACCCTTGCCGATAAAGAACTGGCAGAGGGCGACTATCAGTTGTCCGAGAACCATCTGACCCTGCAACCGGTCAGCGCAACCTTCACGATCGACACCAGCGTCAGGATTCACCCGGAAACCAACACCGCTCTGGAAGGCCTGTACAAATCCGGCACGATGTTCTGCACCCAATGCGAGGCCGAAGGTTTCCGCAAGATCACCTATTACCTCGACCGCCCGGACGTGATGAGCAAGTTCACCACCACCGTGGTCGCCGAACAGCACAGCTATCCGGTGTTGCTCTCCAACGGCAACCCGATTGCTTCGGGTCCGGGCGAAGACGGCCGGCACTGGGCAACGTGGGAAGACCCGTTCATGAAACCGGCGTACCTGTTCGCGCTGGTGGCCGGCGATTTGTGGTGCGTTGAAGACACCTTCACCACCATGACCCATCGCAACGTCGCGCTGCGCATCTACGTCGAGCCGGAAAACATCGACAAGTGCCAGCACGCGATGAACAGCCTGAAGAAATCGATGCGCTGGGACGAAGAGGTTTACGGTCGCGAGTACGATCTGGACATCTTCATGATCGTCGCCGTCAACGACTTCAACATGGGCGCGATGGAGAACAAGGGTCTTAACATCTTCAACTCCAGCGCCGTACTGGCCCGCGCCGAAACTGCCACCGACGCCGCGCATCAGCGCGTCGAGGCGATCGTCGCCCACGAATACTTCCACAACTGGTCGGGCAACCGCGTGACCTGCCGCGACTGGTTCCAGCTGTCGCTGAAGGAAGGCTTCACGGTGTTCCGCGACGCCGGTTTCTCTTCGGACATGAACTCGGCCACGGTCAAGCGCATTCAGGACGTGGCGTACCTGCGTACCCACCAGTTCGCCGAAGATGCCGGCCCGATGGCTCACGCGGTGCGCCCGGACAGCTTCATCGAGATTTCCAACTTCTACACCCTCACCGTGTACGAAAAGGGCTCGGAAGTGGTCGGCATGATCCACACCTTGCTCGGCGCCGAAGGCTTCCGTAAGGGCAGCGATCTGTACTTCGAACGCCACGACGGTCAAGCCGTGACCTGCGACGACTTCATCAAGGCCATGGAAGATGCCAATGGTGTCGACCTGACCCAGTTCAAACGCTGGTACAGCCAGGCCGGTACACCGCGTCTGGCGGTGAGCGAGTCTTACGACGCCGCGGCGAAAACCTACAGCCTGACCTTCCGCCAGAGCTGCCCGGAAACCCCGGACAAAGTGGAGAAACTGCCGTTCGTGATCCCGGTCGAACTCGGCCTGCTCGACAGCAAGGGCAACGAAATTGCCCTGCGTCTGGCCGATGAAACCTCGGCGCAAGGCACTACTCGGGTGATCTCGGTGACTGAAGCCGAGCAGACCTTCACTTTCGTTGATGTCGCAGAACAGCCACTGCCTTCCCTGCTGCGCGGCTTCTCGGCGCCGGTGAAACTGAGCTTCCCGTATAACCGCGATCAATTGATGTTCCTGATGCAGCACGACAGCGACGGCTTCAACCGCTGGGACGCCGGTCAACAACTGTCGGTGCAGGTGCTGCAGGAGCTGATCGCCCAGCAGCAGAAGGGCGAGAGCCTGGTGCTCGATCCACGTCTGATTTCGGCGCTGAAAACAGTGCTCTCCGACGAGTCGCTGGATCAGGCGATGGTCGCCGAAATGCTCTCGCTGCCGGGTGAGGCGTACCTCACCGAAATCAGCGAAGTGGCTGACGTTGATGCCATCCATATCGCTCGCGAGTTCGCCCGCAAGCAACTGGCGGACAATCTGTTCGAAGCGCTGTGGCTGCGTTATCAAGCCAACCGCGACCTGTCGAAGCAGACTCCGTACGTGGCCGAGGCCGAGCATTTCGCCCGTCGTGCGCTGCAGAACATTGCGCTGTCGTACCTGATGCTCAGCGGTAAACCGGAAGTGCTGGCAGCGGCGCTGGAGCAATTCGAAACGGCCGACAACATGACCGAGCGCCTGACGGCGTTGGCGGTGTTGGTCAACTCGCCGTTCGAAGAGCAGAAAGCACTGGCGTTGGCGAGTTTCGCCGAGCACTTCAAGGACAACCCGCTGGTCATGGATCAGTGGTTCAGCGTCCAGGCCGGCAGCACTTTGCCCGGCGGTCTGGAGCGCGTGACAGCGTTGATGCAGCACCCGGCGTTCAACATCAAGAACCCGAACAAGGTGCGGGCGCTGATCGGTGCATTTGCCGGGCAGAACCTGATCAACTTCCATGCGGCGGATGGTTCCGGCTATCGCTTCCTCGCGGATCTGGTGATCGAACTGAACAGCTTCAACCCGCAGATCGCTTCGCGCCAACTGGCGCCGCTGACTCGCTGGCGCAAATATGACAGCGCACGGCAGGCGTTGATGAAAGGGGAGCTGGAGCGGATTCTGGCGTCGGGGCAGTTGTCGAGTGATGTGTATGAGGTGGTGAGCAAGAGCTTGGCTTAAGGTGTTTTAACACCAAGCCCTGTGGGAGCTGGCTTGCCAGCGATAGCGGTCTATCAGTCAACATTGAAGTTGAATCTGCTGCCGTCATCGCGGGCAAGCCCGCTCCCACAGTTGTTTTGCGTTACTTCAAATCAAACCGGTCGAGGTTGGTGACTTTCGTCCAGGCCGCCACGAAATCCTTGACGAACTGCTCCTTGGCATCCGAACTGGCATACACCTCGGCCAGCGCCCTTAATTGCGCATTGGAACCAAACACCAGATCAACCCGCGTCGCCGTCCATTTCACATTGCCGGTTTTGCGCTCACGTCCTTCGAACTCATCCGCATCCCTGGAAGTCGGCTTCCACTCCACGCCCATGTCCAGCAGGTTGGTGAAGAAGTCGTTGGTCAGCGCTTCAGTCTGGCTGGTGAACACACCATGACGCGTGCCCCCGACGTTGGTGTTCAACACCCGCAAACCACCCAGCAGCACGGTCATTTCCGGCGCGGTGAGGGTCAGCAGTTGCGCTTTGTCGATCAATAGCGCTTCGGCCGAAACGGTGTATTTGCCCTTGCTGTAGTTGCGGAAACCATCGGCAATCGGCTCCAGGAAACCAAACGAATCGACGTCGGTTTGCTCTTGCGTAGCATCGGTACGCCCCGGTGTGAACGGCACGCTGACCGAATGTCCGGCATTTTTCGCCGCTTGTTCGACCCCGGCGTTACCCGCCAGCACGATCAGATCCGCCAGCGAGACTTTCTTGCCGGAGGCGCCACCGTTGAACTCGCCCTGAATCCCTTCAAGAGTTTTCAGCACGTTGGCCAATTGCTCAGGCTGGTTGGCTTGCCATGACTTTTGCGGCTCCAGACGCAGACGGCCACCGTTGGCGCCGCCACGTTTGTCCGAACCACGGAAGGTCGATGCCGCGGCCCAGGCAGTCGAGACCAGTTGCGACACGGACAGTCCCGACGCCAGTACTTTGCTTTTCAGTGCGGCCGCGTCGTTGTTGTCGATCAATGGATGAGTGGCAGCAGGAATCGGGTCTTGCCACAACAGCTCTTCGCTTGGCAGTTCCGGGCCAAGGTAGCGAGACAGCGGGCCCATGTCGCGGTGGATCAATTTGTACCAGGCGCGAGCAAACGCGTCGGCCAGTTGATCCGGGTTGGCGAGGAAGCGCCGCGAAATCTGCTCGTAGGCCGGGTCGAAACGCAGCGCCAAGTCAGAGGTGAGCATGGTTGGCGAGAGTTTTTTGCTCGGGTCATGGGCATGTGGAACAGTTCCGGCACCCGCACCGTTTTTCGGTATCCACTGATGCGCGCCGGCCGGACTTTTGGTCAACTCCCACTCGAAGCCGAACAGGTTTTCCAGGTAGTTGTTGCTCCACTGGGTGGGCGTGGTGGTCCAGGTCACTTCGAGGCCGCTGGTGATGGTGTCGGCACCTTTACCGGTGCCAAAGGCGTTACGCCAGCCGAGACCTTGTTCTTCAAGGCCGGCGGCTTCTGGCTCGGGGCCGACATTGTCGGCAGGGCCGGCGCCATGGGTCTTGCCGAAGGCGTGACCACCGGCAATCAGTGCCACGGTTTCCTCATCGTTCATGGCCATGCGGCCGAAGGTTTCGCGGATATCCAGGGCCGACTTCACCGGGTCCGGGTTGCCTTCCGGGCCTTCCGGGTTCACGTAAATCAGGCCCATTTGTACGGCGGCGAGCGGGTTTTCCAGATTGCGTTCGCCTTGGTCGGTGCGGCTTTCTTCTTTGCCGTGCAGATCGGGTTCTGCCACAAGCGTACCGTCGCCGGGCTCCTGCATGGCGGACTTGTCCTTGCCGTAACGGCTGTCGCCGCCCAGCCATTCATGTTCCGAGCCCCAGTACACGTCTTCGTCCGGCTCCCAGACGTCGGGACGGCCGCCGGAGAAACCGAAAGTCTTGAAGCCCATCGATTCCAGCGCGACGTTACCGGTGAGCACAATCAGGTCAGCCCATGAGATGTTGCGGCCGTATTTCTGTTTGATCGGCCACAGCAGACGGCGGGCCTTGTCGAGGCTGACGTTGTCCGGCCAGCTATTAAGCGGGGCGAAACGTTGTTGCCCCGAGCCCGCACCGCCACGGCCATCGGCCGTGCGATAGGTGCCGGCGCTGTGCCAGGCCATGCGGATGAAGAGCGGGCCGTAGTGACCGAAGTCGGCGGGCCACCAGTCCTGGGAGTCGGTCATCAGGGCGCGCAGGTCTTGTTTCAGCGCCTGGAAATCCAGGCTTTTAAAGGCTTTGGCGTAGTCGAAGTCCTTGCCCAACGGATCGGACTTGGGCGAGTGCTGACTCAGGATTTTCAGGTTGAGTTGATTCGGCCACCAGTCACGGTTCGTCGTACCACCACCGGCGGCGTGGTTGAACGGGCATTTCGATTCGTTTGCCATGTTCGGATCCTTATCAGGTCTGCTACGGCCGGCTCGTGCCGACTTCGGACTAGTAAGGCTAGACCCGACTGGGTGAGTCAGCTAATAGCCCGACTATTGGAGGCTGATAGGCGCAGTCTTTCAGGATTTTTTGGCGCCCGTCGCGATGGCCTGACGTATCCACGCCGGGGCTGAAATCCGCGTCCTTGAGCGCTTGGTGACAGGCAAAAAGTCAAAATCGTAATGACAGAATGGAATGTTATTGTATAACATTAAATTCGTTTCATTCTGTTTCTGCCGGCGTGTTGTGCAAAAACGCCGCAGCGATGTTCACTTTTCTGCTCACGGAAGTTCTGAAATGCCTGCCCGTTCCCAGCCCATGCAACGACGACTGACTCCCTTGGCAGCCGCGCTGCTGATTGCTTCACCGGTATTCGCCGCTGACACCCTCGAATTGCAACCGCAAGTGATTACCGGCAATCCCTTGGGCAGCCAGACGCTGGCCTCACCGACGACAGTGCTCAGTGGCGATGACCTCACGCTGGCACAGAAGGGCAGCCTCGGTGAAACCCTGAATAAACAGCCCGGCGTGTCATCGTCGTATTTCGGCCCGGGGGCCAGTCGCCCGATCATTCGTGGTCAGGACGGTGACCGGATTCGCATCCTGCGCAACGGTGTCGGCGCGCTGGATGCTTCGTCGCTGTCTTACGATCACGCGGTGCCGCTGGACCCGGTCAACGTCGAACGCATTGAAATCGTCCGTGGCCCGGCAGCGCTGCTTTACGGCGGCAGTGCCATCGGCGGGGTGGTGAACACCTTCGATAATCGCATTCCCACCGAAGCCATCGACGGCATCCATGGCGCTGGCGAACTGCGTTACGGCGGCGCCGATACCACCCGCAGCAGCGCCGGCAAACTCGAGGCGGGTAACGGTGAATTCGCCTTGCACCTGGATGCCAGTGCCCGGGAATTCAATGACCTGAAAATTCCCGGTTACGCGAAGACCGGCGCTGAGCGCGCCAACGATGACGGGGATTCACGCAAGCATCGTCTGGCCAATAGTGACGGTCGTCAGGACGGCGGCGCGGTCGGCGGTTCGTACACTTGGGATGACGGCTACGCCGGTCTTTCGTACAGCAATTACGACTCCAACTACGGCTCACCCGCCGAAGATGATGTGCGCATCCGCATGGAGCAAGAGCATTACGCCTTTGCCTCGCAGATACGCAATCTCGACGGGCCGTTCAGCTCGATCAAACTCGATGCCGGATACACCGATTATCAACATCGGGAAATCGAGGGCGGTGAGGTGGGTACGACGTTCAAGAACAAGGGTTATGAGGCGCGGGTCGAAGCCCGGCACCAGCCGCTGGGGCCATTCGATGGGGTGATCGGCGCACAGGTCAGCCGCAACGAGTTTTCCGCGCTGGGTGAAGAAGCGTTTGTGCCGCAGACCGGTACGAATGCCGGTGCGCTGTTCATTCTTGAGGAGCTGCAAGCCACCGAGCGACTGTTGTTCACCCTTGGCGGACGACTTGAGCACACCACGGTTGACCCGGATGCCAAAGGCAACGAGCGCTTCGCCAATGCCGACCGCTCGAGCAGTTTCACCGCCGGCAGCCTGTCGTCCGGTGCGGTGTACACGTTGACGCCGGTTTGGTCGGTTGCCGCCACCCTCGGTTACACCGAGCGCGCCCCGACGTTCTATGAGTTGTACGCCAACGGTGCGCATGTCGCGACCGGCACTTATGAAGTCGGCGATGCCGGGCTGTCGAAAGAGAAAGCCGTCTCCAGCGACCTCGCACTGCGTTTCGACAACGGCACGCACAAGGGCAGCGTCGGTGTGTTCTACAGCCACTTTTCCAACTACATCGGCTTGCTCGGTACCGGCCGAACGCTGAATGACGAAGGCGAGGAGGACGGCAGCGGCATTCCTGAATACGCTTACTCGGGTGTGCGGGCGCGCTTCAGTGGCATAGAAGCCCAGGATCGCTGGAGCCTCGGCGAGAATGCCTACGGCAAGTTTGCCCTGGAGTTGTCGGGTGATTACACCCGCGCGAAGAACCTGGATAACGGTGAGGATTTGCCGCGCATCGCGCCGCTACGTTTGAACAGCGGTTTGCTGTGGGAACTGGATCGTTGGCAGGCGCGGATCGACATCGAACACGCCAGTTCGCAGCATCGCGTGCCGGCCAATGAAAGCAGCACGGATGGCTACACCACGCTGGGTGCCAATGTGGGTTATCACTTTGACGTCGGTCAGAGCAAATGGCTGGCCTTCGTCGATGCCGATAACCTGACCAACCAAACCGTGCGCTACGCCAGTTCGATCCTTCGCGACGTTGCACCGGCGCAAGGCCGGAGCATTCAGGTGGGCTTGCGCACCACGTTCTAAACCACTCCCCCGTGTAGGAGCTGCCGCAGGCTGCGATCTTTTGATCTTGTCTTTTAAAAACAACATCAAAAGATCGCAGCCTGCGGCAGCTCCTACAGAGGAGGCGTTCCCGGGCCAAACGTGGGAACGATCAAGAGGGACGGGTGATCAGGTGGACTGCGCGGCTTCGTCTTCCGGCACGTCGTCGAGCATGTCTTCCTGGCCGGGCAGTTCCGTGATCACGCTGAAATCCGTGACCTCGACGGCCCCGAGGCCATAACCCAGCAGATGGAACGAAAAGGCTTTGCGCGGCAGCGGGTTTTCGAAGCTGAAATCCATCTCCAGTGGCTGATCGGCTGTGGCGACCATTTCCGCCGGCAATCCCAGTTGCACGTCCTGTTCGAATTCCTTGGCCTTGAGCTGAATGTACGCCGCCTGCTGCGGATCCACCGAGCGCACGGTCAGGCGTACGCGGGTGTGCGAGCCCTTGGGCATCTCCAGGTATTGGGCACCGATCAGGTTGTCGGCCCAGTCGTCGTTGATCTGCGCTTGTAGCGGAATGACGTTGTTGCTGCCGAACTGATAACGATGATTGAGCGGGGTGCGCAGCAGCGACAGGTCGAGTGCGGTGGCGCGGGCCGCAATCTGGCGGGCGCGCTGGCCGCTGTAGGTGCCTTTGAAGGTGGCGCTCTCGGCGATGAAACCGGCACTTTCGTAATAGCGGCAGCGGCGCGGCATGTCACATTCGGCGAAAATCCCCTTGCCGTCGTGATAGCGCAGTTTGCCGTTGGTGAACGACATGATCTCGCGTCCGGAATCGTAGTCGCGAAACAGCGAGCGCCCGCTCAGCGCGGTAGGCACCGGCAGGTCGAAGTAATCGAGGATCGACGTGCTCAGGTCGACATGACCATACACCCCGGCGTTGAGTCGCGGCAGTTGTTCTTGTTCAGGCGCCAATGTCAGGTTGAAACCCCAGGAAGAGGCCAGACGCACGCCGTCGATGCCGTGGGATTCATCCGAGGTGATCACCACCAGCGTGTCTTTCAACACACCCTGACGCTCGAGACCGCTGAGGAACTGATCCAGCGCATCGTCCAGATAACCGACAGCAGCCTGTTTCGGCGTGTCGTAGCGCTCCAGATAATCTTCCGGCGCGGAGTAGGGCTGATGGGTGCCCACCGTCAACAGCGTCAGCATCCACGGTTGCTTTTGCTTTTTCAGTTGGCTGACATAATCCAGCGCACCTTCGAAGAACGCCTTGTCATCCTTGCCCCACGGGAACTCCAGATAGTTGGTGTTGGTGAACCACTCCAGACCATGCGTCGCATCAAAACCGATGTGCGGCATGATCTTGTCTTTGGCCATGAAGCGCAGGCCGGCGCCTTGCAGATAGTGGGTGGTGAAACCATTCTGGCGCAGTTGCGCCGGCAGACAGGCCTGATTACGTTCCTTCTGGGTGAGCATTTCCACGCCTTTGGGCGTGCCGTTGTTCAGTTTGTCGTAGTCACCGCAGAGCATGGCGTACAGACCGCGAATGGTCTGGTGCGTATGCAGGACGTAGTCCGGAGTGTTCATGCCGCGCTCGGCCCAACGGCTGAGTCTGGGCATCAGGCCTTCCTGATAATGGCTGCCGATGGCCTCGCGATTGGCGCGGATGTAGGCGCCGGGAATACCTTCAAGGGTGATGATCAACACGTTGCGTGCCTGACCCGGAGCGGCCAGTAGCTTGTGGCCATCGAGATCGACATCGGTGAGTCCGGCCATGGGTGGCGCGACTTCTTCGACATCACCGTCCAGCCACTCCTCGGCCTGGATTTGCACATCGGCGACCTGGGTGGCCAGCAGTTGATGGGGCAAGTTGTACGCTCGCCATGGATCTTCTTCGCTCGGCCACAGATTCTGTGCACCCCAGTGCGCGGTGAACAGCGCCAGCGGCGCAGCCCAGAAGGCGCGGGGCAGGGCCGGGCGGGCAATGCCGCGTCCGACAAACTGTGTCAGCAGCCAGACCATCAACGCCAGCAACAACGTGATGCCCACTGCCGGATGTGCCAGCCCACCGCCCGTGGAGTTTTCGACAAATTGCGGATCGAACAGGTAATGCAGATCGGTCGGACCGGGCAGTCGGCCGACGGCGCTGACCAGCTCGGCAGTCGCCACCGCCAGCAATCCCCAGAACAACAGCACTGGCAAAGCCAGCCACCACGCACGGCGATGTAGCAACAGCACCAGCAGGCTGCCGATGGCCAGGTCGGACAAATAACCCAGCGCTGTCGACCAGCCAAGCGCGGCACGCAGGCACACCGGCACGATCAACAGGAGAAAAATCAGCGAAAAGAGGCGGGCAGAGGGATGCCGTAACCCATTCAAAAGAACGCTCACAAAAAAAGACCTTCCAGTCATTAAATCGTCAAAAAAGTGTGCGCGATGATACCAAGGGAGAGCTGTCTGATCGCCTTTTTAAACGCACAGGTGATGCGTTCGGCGGATTTATTGTTTCAGGCTGTTTACGCCTGTAGGCGTTGCGGCACGCTGCGATCTTTTGATTCAAGAACACGATCAAAAGATCGCAGCCTCGTTGCACTCGACAGCGCCTACAAGGTTTTTGTTTGGCGGCGATCCTTTGATCCACTAACGCTGCATTTGCGAACCCTTCGGATTTACAATGCCTGACCTCTGATGGAGATCGACCTCGGTGGATGTTCTCGCGCAAATTCATGCTCATCTTGAACGGTGGGTCATCACCCCGGTTACCGGGCAATTTGTCGGCCTGTTCGACTTCAACGGTCGCGTCGGTGTGGTGTTCATCCTTGCGTCCTACAGCGTCGCCTACCTGCTGTTTCGCTACAGGTCATCTCGCGGACTGACGCCAGCACGTTCCTTTTGGCAATTCATCGGTGGCGGTGGTGTATTCGGCCATCGCTCGGCGTGGCTGGATTATCGCTACTACTTCATCAAAGCCATTCTCAAAGTCGTATGGGTGCTGCCGATCGTGGCGCTGGTCGATCCCTACCTTTTGCATTCCGGCGACTATCAACGGTTTTTCAGCCAACTCTGGGGCGCTCGTGAGCAGTTGCCCGATTACCCGTTAATTGCGCTGTTTTACGGATTGGGCGTGTTTTTGCTCAAGGACTTCCTGCATTACTGGGTTCATCGTGCGTTTCATTCGCGGTATCTGTGGGCATTCCATAAGGTTCATCATTCGGCACCGGTTTTGGTGCCGGCCACCGCAAGCCGGATCCACATTGTCGAAACGCTGGTCGAAAGGTTGGTCATGACGGCGGGGATCGCGGCATTTTTCGGAGGGGTCTGGTATGCCTGCGGGGGAGAGGTCAGTCGCTATACCTTGTTCGGTGTGACGTGGCTGGTGCTGATCCTCAACAGTCTGGCGGCGAGTCTGCGGCACAGTCATGTGTGGTTTTCGTTTGGCCCCAGGATCGAGCATGTGCTTAACAGCCCCGCTCAGCATCAAATCCACCACAGCGATGCCCCACGCCATTTCAACAAAAACTTCGCCACCAACCTGTCTGTGTGGGACTGGATGTTCGGTACGTTGTACGTCACCACGGCGACGCCGGAGAAGTTGCACTTCGGCACGGGGGAGGCCGATCACGAACGCTACCTCACGCTGTACAGCCTGATCGTCAGGCCCTTCGTAGAGGCGGCGCGACACCTGCCAGCGAAGCGACCGGCTATCGATCTGCGATAGCCGGTCTTGATAGCCAGTGCGGTTCAGCCCAACCCGTCATCAAAGATGCTTTCAATCGGCATCTCGAACGCTCGGGCGATCTGAAAAGCCAGCGGCAAACTCGGATCGTAGCGCTCGTTCTCGATGGCATTGATCGTCTGGCGCGACACGTTCAGCCGTTCCGCCAGATCAACCTGCGACCATTTGCGTTCGGCGCGCAGTGCCTTGAGGCGGTTTTTCATTGGTAGCGGCGCCGGGCGATTTGCAGGCCAAGGATCCACATCAAGCCCATCACGGGCCACACGCAAGTCCATGGAATATGCGGGGCACCGACGTTTTCCAGAAAACCGTAGCTGAACGTCAGCAGTGCCGAGGCGGCGAAGGCGAAACCCAGCGCTTCGAACTGGATGCGCAGGTGCATTTCGTCCATACGCCGCATGTTGCGCACGATGGCCCAGCACATCAATCCCGCCGGAATCATCGGCGTCACCGCGACAACTGAGCGCAGCACAATATTGGCCTCCATCAGGTACTGCGAGGCGATCAGTGATGCAGTCAGCACCAGCATATAAAGGATCAATGCGGCGCCCAATTCGAGGTAATAGCGGTTCATGCTTCACTTCCCATGTAAAAGACCCTTTACATACTCGCTGAAGCGTTTTCCGATGTAAAGTGTGCTTTCCATAAAGATTGAGAGCACCTAACTTTTCTTGAGGCAAAAAAAACGGGGCGGCCCGATCAACGATCAGGTCACCCCGTGGGTCTTGCAGTCAGTCAGATCAATGCATTTTGCTGTGATCGTGGCCTTCCATGTTGGTCAGCGAACGCACGGCGGCCTTCACTTCAATGGTTTGTTTCTCGCCCTTGGCGTTTTCCACGGTCAGGGTCAGAGGCACTGTTTCGCCTTCTTTCAACTGACCGGTCAGGCCCATCAGCATCACGTGGTAGCCATTCGGATCAAGCTTGACGGCTTTGCCGGCCGGCAATTCGACGAACTTCACCGGGCCCATGCTCATGACGTCGTTCTTCATGGTCATTTCGTGGATCTGCACGTCTTTGGCCACCGGCGTCGCGACGCTGAGCAGCTTGCTGTCGCTGTCGGCGGTGAGGGTCATGAACGCGCCGCTGGCGGACTGGGTCGGTACGGTCGCGCGCACCCAGGCATCGTCGACCCGGGTCTGCGCCGAAACCTGAAATGCCAGGCCCAGCAGGGACAGAGCGAGTACGCCGCGTTTGATGTGGTTCAGAACAGGTTGCATCAGCAAACCTCCATAACAGTAAGCAAATCTTCCGTGCACTCTTCTGCCGAAAGCGAGGTGGACAGACCCAGGCGCAAGCCGCCGTTGGAGTCGTAAACGTAGCTGGTGGCGGTGTGCGAGATGGTGTACGTGTCGCCGGCCGGGACTTTCTCGTAGAACACGTCGAATTCCTTGGCCGTGGCCTGGGTTTCCTCGAGCGTGCCGTACAGCGCAACGAATGTCGGGTCGAAGGCCTTCATGTAGGCGTCGAGGATTTCTGGCGTGTCGCGCTCGGGATCGAGGGAGATGAAAATCACCTGCAAGCGATCACCATCGGCGCCCATCAGCTTTTTGATTTTCGCCGCGCGGGCCAGGGTGGTCGGGCAGACTGCCGGGCACTGGGTGAAGCCGAAGAAGACCATCGGCATCATGCCGCGAAAGCTCGACAGCGTCATGGTTTCGCCATCGGTGTTCTTCAGCTTGAAGGTGCGCCCCATGATCTTGTTACTCAGATCCTTGCCGTACTTGTACGACAATTGGCCGCGGGTATCGCAACCGGCGAGCAGGCCGAGCCCGAGTACGCCCATTCCCGCAAGCACCTTGCGGCGAGTCAACAAAGCCGTCATCTAATACCGCCTTTTGCAGCCCGTCAGTCGACAGGACTGGCGGGGGGTTAACCGTAAAAGCGGCGCATGATACCAAACTGAACCGATGAGTCGGTTTTTGATCGGCTGACAGGTTGTCGCAGTACGACAAAAGGTGTAAGAAAAAGTGACGAGTGCTTAATGAGTCGTCGCTTCTGCTGCCCGCCAACCGCCGCCCAGCGCGGTGTACAGATTCACTTCGGCGACCAGTTGCGCGAGGCGGTCAGTGATCAGCCCTTGCTGGGAACTGAACAATGAACGCTGGGCATCGAGAAACACCAGGCTGCTGTCGACGCCATTCTGATAACGGTGTTGCGCCAGGTTGTAATAATCCTGAGTGGCTTGCACCAGATCGCGTTGCGCCTGCAATTGCTGTTGATAAGTGCTGCGTGCCGCCAGCCCGTCGGCGACTTCCTGAAACGCTGTCTGAATCGATTTTTCGTATTCGGCCACGGCCACGTCTTTTTGCAACTTCGAATAATCAAGGCTGGCGCGCAGGCTGCCGGCATTGAATATCGGCAGGCTGATCTGCGGCTGAAAGGTCCACGCCCCGGAGCCGGCGCCGAACAAACCCGACAGATCGCGACTGGAAGTACCGGCATTGGCCGTCAGACTGACGCTGGGAAAAAACGCCGCCCGTGCCGCGCCGATGTTGGCGTTCGCCGCTTTGAGTTTGTACTCGGCCTGGAGAATGTCCGGGCGTCGTTGCAGCAGATCCGACGGCACTCCGGCCGGCAGTTGCTGCACCAGATCGCTGGCCAGCGGACGTGCGGGCAAGGACTCCGGCACTGGCGCGCCGACCAGCAGCGTCAGGCTGTTCAGGTCCTGCGCAACCTGGCGTTGATAACGCGCCAGATTGGCCCGTGAGGTATCAACGCTGGTCTTCGCTTGCGCCTGCTCCAGCGCCGACGACTTGCCGGCCTCGCGGTTGCGCGTGGTCAGGTGCAGGCTCTGCTCATCGGCGACGAGGGTCTCGCGGGTCAGGGCCAGCAGTTCTTGATCGGCGCGCCAGGTCAGGTAGGCGTTGGCAACGTTGGCCACCAGGCTCAACTGTGCACTGCGCCGCGCTTCTTCGGTGGCCAGCCAGGTTTGCAAGGCTTGTTCGCTGAGGCTGCGCACGCGGCCGAAAAAATCCAGCTCATAGGCACTGATGCCGAGGTTGACCGCGTAGGTCGAGTTGATCATGGCTTTGCTGCGAGTCACGCTTGGCGGCATGCGTTGTCGCGATTCGCTGGCATTGGCCGACACCGCCGGCAGCAGGTCGGCGCGCTGAATGCGGTATTGCGCCTGAAAGGCTTCGACGTTGAGTGCCGCTACGCGCAGGTCGCGGTTGTTGATCAGCGCGCTTTCGATCAACTGTTGCAGGGCCGGGTCGTTGAACAGCGTGCGCCAGTCTTCGTCGGTTGTTGCAGCCTGCGGGCCTTGCGGATATTGCGCGGCACTCGGTGAGGCGGGGCGTTGATAGTCGGGAATCAGAGAGCAACCAGCCATCAGCATGGCTATGGACAGCAGGGAAATTCGCAGGGTGGACATCGAACAGCCTCATGCATGAAAGAAGGGGTCTGCGTTTATCGGATCATTTGTGGCGAGGGAGCTTGCTCCCGCTGGACTGCGCAGCAGGCCCATCTTTTCAGCATGAAGACAGGGGCCGCTCCGCGCCCCGGCGGGAGCAAGCACCCTCGCCACATAAAGGCATTCACACGTTCAGTTCAAATCACGCCCCGGCCATCCATTTCGCCAGGCCATGCCGGCCACTGACACCCAATTTGGCCGTGGCGCGTTTGAGATAGGTCTCGATCGAACTGTTCTTGACCCGCAGTTTTTCCGCCATGTGCGGTACGGTGCCGCCGGTCAGCAGGCCCAGGCAGACTTCTTTCTCGCGCGCCGACAGAACAACGTCGCTCAACATCAGGCGCTCGTCGAACACCAGCGCAAGCGGTGCCTGATCCAGGTCGATCGAGGGCTGGCGCGGTTGTTTGGCGATGGTTTGTCGACTGATCTGCGCATGTCGCTCAATCAGCGGCAACAGGGTGTCGGACAGGCTCTTGAGAAACGACAACTCCGGCAGGGAAAACACCCGTTGGGTATGCGGACGGTAAAACGAGATGACGCAGCGGCGGTTCGACGTGCGTGACACCAGATTGCACTGGTGGACGCTGTGTTGCGGGTGGCGGGGCGGAAGCGAGGCTTTCAATTGGATCAACAGTGAATCATTCATCTCGATCATTTTTTGCAACAACGGGTGATCGTCCGGGCTCTCCAGAGAATCCGGCGGCGGGAAGGTCCGTGCCGGACCGGCACTGCCCAACGGCTTGATCTCGACCACGCTGGCCTGACGCTCATCCAGCGTCCACTCGGTCAGATCGACGCGATTGACCGGCACCAGGGTGTCGACCAACTGGAACATGTTCGTGGCGAAGTGATCATCGCCCGTGCTTGCAATCAACTCCCCTAGTTGCCAGTAGAAGTGCGGGTTTTCCTTGTTGCGAATGCTGCCGGTCAGATTCATATCCTTGTCATCCCTGGTACAGAGCCATCACTGAATCGTCTGCCGTCTATGT
The DNA here is from genome assembly GCF_044743525.1 of Pseudomonas sp. NPDC087598. Classification (NCBI taxonomy): domain Bacteria; kingdom Pseudomonadati; phylum Pseudomonadota; class Gammaproteobacteria; order Pseudomonadales; family Pseudomonadaceae; genus Pseudomonas; species Pseudomonas sp. NPDC087598. Next base: position 42,149 of record NZ_JBIUWQ010000025.1, read on the forward strand.
AAAAGCCGCCCACGCAGTCATTTCTCCTTGAACATGATCTGGAGCGGGATTTAAGCCTATGGATTTGTCCTACGTCTGTAGGGGAAACCGGGGACACAAAGTGCCACTATTTCTGATTGTTGGCGCCGGGGTTCTGACGGGATGGGTGGCTAGAAAGTCGGTCAGCGTGACTCTTCAGTCACTGTAAGGGCCCGCAAACTCGGGAGATGGTGTTCCCCGATCGTCGACCCTCGGGCAAATGGCGGCATTGGTATGTGGTTCTTTTCCTACAAGCTTTTCAGTATTTCCTCTCCGAAAACCTCGACAAGACCTATGCGAATCAAGCCGATATGCACTGTCGGGCACGCATGGGGGCGGTGGTTGTCCGGGTTTCGGGTGTCATGTCGGCGCCGGAGCCGATGCTTGAATACGGGTAAAACCTCATGAGAAGGATCTTATGCCGCCTATTTCTGCCACTGCGGCGGACACCTCGTCCGCTTCGCCCGTGACCTTTCCACTGACCGCCGCACAACTGGACATCTGGCTCGATCAATTGAGCCGGGGTGACTCGCCGCTGTACAACATCGGTGGATACATGGAGTTGACTGGCCCTCTGGACCCGGCGCGGATGCAAGCGGCACTCATCCATCTGGTGAGACTGCATGACACGATGCGTATCGAGTTGGTGCCGAGCACCGGCGTGGACGGACTGCCACGGCAACGTTTTGTGCCATCAATGCCGGGGCCACTGATGACGTGGGATGTCTCTGCCCAGGCAGATCCGAAAGCGGCGGCGCGAGCGCTGATTCAGGAGCGGATCGATCAGCCGTTCACGCTGGACGGCGGGCCGCTGTACCGTTTTTTGCTGATCCGGCTCGATGACGATCTGCACTGGTTCTCCATTCTGGCTCACCACCTGATCGTCGATGGCTGGGGCTTCGCCGAGATGATCAAGTCGTTGGCTTCCCTCTATAACGCACTGGCGGCCGATCAGGCAGTGCCTGACACCGCGCTGTCCTACGTTGATTTCATCGAGGACGATGCGCGTTATTACCAGTCACCCCGTTATGCGCAGGATCGCGCGTATTGGCTGGACAAATACCGCCTCTTGCCCGAACCCCTGCTGGTGCCGCGATATCAGGAACGCTTCGTCGGGAATACGCCGTCCAGTCGGGTCGTGGCGCGGACGTTCCCCGCCGTGCTGCATGAGCGCATGAAACAGCTTGGCCAAGGGCTTGGCGCATCGGCGTTCCATGTACTGCTGGCGGCGCTTCATGTGTATTTCAGCCGTACAGCACAGCGTGACGAATGGGTGTTGGGGATGCCGATCCTCAACCGCTCTGGTGCCCGATTCAAATCGACCGTCGGCTTGTTCACCCAGGTCAGTGCGGTGCGCATGGGGTTCGGTCGCGACCTCGCATTCACCGAATTGATCAGGGCGATTCGCGATGAGCTGAAAGAAAACTTTCGCCACCAGCGGTTTCCCCTGAGCGAGATGAATCGCGCCTTGGGCTTGCTGCGCGAGGATCGCGCGCAACTGTTTGAGCTGACGGTTTCTTACGAACTGGATGATCAAGAGCATATTTACGGCCAGGCACGAGGTCACGTGGTCAAGGTTTCCAATCATCAGGAGGCTGCCCCGCTGGCTATTTATTTGCGCAGTAACCGCTTCGACGAACAGGCCTGGTTGCACATTGCCTACTCCCCGATGTATTTCGAGGAAGGTGAAGTCGAGGCGTTTGCCGAGCGACTGTTGTCGTTACTGGAGCAAGGGCTGGAAAACCCGCAAGTGCAAATGACCGAATTCGATTTGCTCTCGCCAATGGAAACCATGCTGCTGCTGCAATGGAACGACACTCGCGTCGTTTATCCGCAGGGGTTGACCATCGTCCAGCGTTTCGAGAACCGAGCGGCGCAACAACCGCAGGCAGTGGCGGCGGTTCAAGAAGGACAAGCGCTGACCTATGCCGACTTGAATCATCAGGCCAATGCGTTGGCACATCAACTGCTCGGGCTCGGCGTGCAACCGGATGACCGAGTGGCAATTGTCGGCCGCCGAGGGCTCGACACGCTGGTTGGCTTGCTGGCGGTTCTGAAAGCCGGAGCCGGTTATGTGCCGATCGATCCGGCGCATCCCTCCGAGCGTTTGAACTATCTGCTCAATGACAGCGCACCGGTTGTCGTCCTCACGCTCAGCGACCTGCGCGCACGTTTGCCGAAACTGGATGTGCCAGTGATCGAGCTGGATCAACGCGACGGGCCGGCCGACAACCTTGCCAACCCGAGAGTGCCCGGCCTGACCACGGCGAACCTCGCTTATGTGATCTACACCTCCGGTTCGACCGGCCAACCCAAAGGGGTGATGGTCGAGCACGGGACACTGGGCAATCTGGTTGATTGGCATTGCGACGCCTTCGATCTGCGCGCCGGTCAGCACACCTCAAGCCTCGCCGGTTTCGGTTTCGATGCCATGGCGTGGGAGGTCTGGCCGGCGTTGTGCGCGGGCGCGACCCTGCATCTGGCCCCCGCCACTGGCCGCAACGAAGACATCGACGCGCTGCTCGACTGGTGGCGCGCGCAGCCGCTGGATGTGAGTTTCCTGCCGACACCCATTGCCGAGTACGCCTTCGGCAAGCATCTCGACCACCCGACCCTGCGTACGCTGCTGATCGGCGGTGATCGCCTGCGTCAGTTCAATCGGTCGCAATCGTTCGAGGTGATCAACAACTACGGCCCGACCGAAGCGACGGTGGTTGCCACTTCGGGGCGCATCGAAGCCGGGCAGGCGCTGCACATTGGCCGTCCGGTGAGCAACGGCACGGTGTACTTGCTCGATGAACAGCAACGTCCGGTGCCGATTGGCGTGACGGGCGAGTTGTATGTCGGCGGCGCCGGAGTCGCCCGGGGTTACCTGAATCGTCCGGAACTGACGGCCGAGCGCTTTCTGCGCGATCCGTTCAGTGATGATCCGCAGGCGCGCATGTATCGCACCGGCGACCTCGCACGCTGGCGTGCCGACGGTAACCTCGACTATCTGGGACGCAATGACGATCAAGTGAAAATCCGCGGTGTTCGCATCGAACTCGGCGAGATCGAAACCGCACTCGTCAGCCATGATGCCGTGCAGGAAGCGGTGGTGCAGGTGCGCGACGGGCAACTGTTGGCGTGGTTCATCGAGCGTGAGCCGCTCGACATCAATGCATTGCACGCCCATCTGAAAACCCGTCTGACCAGCGCCGTGTTGCCGAGCGCTTATGTGCGCCTGACGGCATGGCCGATGACGGCCAATGGCAAGCTTGATCGCAAGGCTTTACCGGCACCGGGGCCGGGGGCATTGATCCGCCGCGAATACCAGGCGCCGCAGGGTGCAGTGGAAATGGCGCTGGCGCAGATCTGGGCTGAATTGTTGCAGGTCGAGCGGGTCGGTCGCCACGACCATTTCTTTGAGTTGGGCGGGCACTCATTGATGGCCGTGATGCTGATCGAACGTATGCGCCAGCTCGATCTGAGCAGTGACGTCCGGGTGCTGTTCAGCCAGCCGACGCTGGCGGCGCTGGCCGCTTCGGTGGGCACCGGGCGTGAGGTAGCGGTGCCGGAAAATCGTATCGCAAGCGATAGCACACATATCACCCCGGAGCTGTTGACGCTGGTGCAACTGGATCAGCCGACCATCGACCGTATCGTCGCCACGGTGCCGGGCGGCGCGGCCAATGTGCAAGACATCTACCCGCTGGCACCCTTGCAGGAAGGCATTCTCTACCACCACATCACGGCAGCGCAGGGCGACCCCTACCTGCTGCAATCACGGCTGGCGTTCGACAGTCTCGAGCGGGTCGAAGCCTTCGCCGAGGCGTTGCGTCAGGTCATGGCGCGGCATGACATTCTGCGCACCGCCGTGGTCTGGGAGGGGCTGACTACCCCGGTACAGGTGGTGTGGCGCGAGGCGATTCTGCCCGTTCAGGAAGTGCATCTTGACCCTGCCGATGGCGCGATCATCGATCAGTTGCACGCGCGCTTCGATGCCCGGCGCTATCGCCTCGACGTCAGCCAGGCTCCGTTGATTCGTCTGGTGTATGCCCGTGATCCGGCGCTCGACCGGGTGGTTGGCATTCTGCTGTTTCATCATCTGGCGATGGATCACGTTGCGCTGGAAGTGATGCGCGGCGAGATGCAGGCCAGTCTGTCCGCTCAGGTCCAGCCGCTGGCTATACCGGTGCCCTATCGCAACTATGTGGCGCAGGCGCGCCTGGGTGTCAGCGAACAGGAACACGAGGCGTTCTTCCGCGAGATGCTGGCGGATATCGATGAGCCAACGCTGCCGTTCGGTTTGCAGGAAGTGCAGGGCGATGGTCGCGGCATTGACGAGGCTCGGCAAATGCTTGATGACGGTTTGTATCAACGCTTGCGCAGTCAGGCGCGGCAGGCCGGCGTCAGTGTCGCCAGCCTGGTTCACTTGGCGTGGGCGCGGGTGTTGGCGGCGACTTCCGGTCAAGAACATGTGGTGTTCGGCACCGTGCTGATGGGGCGCATGCAGGGCGGCGCGGGGGCCGATCGCGCACTGGGAGTGTTTATCAATACCTTGCCGCTGCGCATCGATGTTGATACGGCTGTTTTGCCCGGGGTGCAGGCGACTCATGCGCGATTGACCGCACTGCTTGGGCACGAACACGCCTCGCTGGCACTGGCTCAGCGCTGCAGTGGTGTTGCATCGCCGTCGCCATTGTTCAGTGCGTTGCTCAATTACCGTCACACCGATCCGAGTGAACTGCTCGAACCTTCGGATCAAGCCTGGCAAGGCATCGAAACCCTGGCCAATGAGGAACGCACCAATTATCCGCTGACGCTGAGCGTGGATGACCTGGGCAGCGATCTGCGGCTGACTGCCAGAACCGTCGCGGAGATTGGTGCGCAGCGAATCTGCGCATATGTACACGCAGCGTTGAACGGGCTGGTGAAGGCGCTGGAGCAGGCACCGCAACAGCCTTTGAATCGCTTGCCGATTCTGCCTGCCGAGGAGTTGCAACGGTTGCTGGTCGAGTTCAACGCCACCGAGGTCGCTTGCCCGTTGGAGCAGCCGATTCAGGTGTTGTTTGAACAACAGGCTCGTCTCAAGCCGGATGCCATCGCGCTGCAATCCGGGCAAGGAGAGCTGACTTACGGCGAGCTCAATGCGCGTGCCAACCGACTGGCGCATCATCTGCGCGAACAAGGCGTGCAGCCGGATACGCGTGTGGCGATCTGCGTCGAGCGCGGACTGGATCTGGTGGTCGGTCTGCTCGGTATTCTCAAGGCGGGCGGAGCGTATGTGCCGCTTGACCCGGACTACCCGTTGGAGCGCCTGAGCTACATGTTGCGCGACAGCGCGCCGATCGCCGTGCTGGTGCATGCCGCCACCCGCGATCTGCTCGGTGAGCGCGAGGTGCCGCTGATCGATCTCGACCGTGGCAGTTGGCAGTACAACCCCGAGAGTAATCCGCAGGTGCCGGGCCTTAGCGGCTCAAACCTTGCCTACATGATCTACACCTCAGGCTCCACCGGCTTGCCGAAAGGCGTAATGATCGAGCATCGCAGCGCCTGCAACATGGTGCACTGGGGCTCGCGGATCAGTGCGCCCACCGAGCACGGTGCGCTGCTGCAAAAAGCGCCGTTCAGCTTCGACAGCTCGGTGTGGGAGATCTTCTGGCCGCTGTGTTCCGGCCTGCGCCTGGTGCTGGCGCGGCCCGACGGCAACCGCGATTCGGCTTATGTGGTGCAGACGATTCGCGAGCATCAGGTCACGGTGGTCAAGTTTGTTCCGGCGTTGCTCCAGCAGTTCATCGAGCAGGACGACGTCGAGCAGTGCACCAGCCTTACCGACGTACTCAATGGTGGCGGAGAACTCAGCGCAGCGCTGGCCCGTCAGGTGCGTCAGCGCCTGCCATGGGTGCGTTTGCACAATGTCTACGGCCCTACCGAAACCACAGTCGACAGTACTGGCTGGACGCTGGAGCCGGGTAGTCCGGTGCCGGACAGTGTGGTGCCGATCGGCAAGGCACTGAGCAACACTAGGCTGTACGTACTCGACGCCCACGATCAGCCAGTGCCGTTGGGCGTCAGTGGTCAGTTGCACATTGGTGGCGTTGGTGTCGCGCGTGGGTATCACGGACTGCCTGACATGCAGGCCGAGCGCTTCGTCGACAGTCCATTCGTGCCGGGTGATCGGCTGTACCGCACCGGCGATCTGGTGCGCTACAAAAACGACGGCAACCTCGAATTCCTCGGTCGCAACGACTTTCAGGTCAAGTTACGTGGTTTGCGTCTGGAGCCCGGTGAAATCGAAGCGCGGCTGATCGAGCATCCAGCAGTGCGTGAAGCGGTGATCATGGTGCGCGATGAGCGTCTGGTCGCTTGGTACACCGTGCGTGGCGGTATTGCTACGCCAGATCTGGAGACGCTGCGCGCTCATATGCTGGAGCGGTTGCCGGAGTACATGGTGCCGGGCGCTTTTGTGTTGCTGGATGCATTACCGCTGACGCCCAACGACAAGATCAACCGCAAGGCTTTGCCTGAACCGGGAGCAGAGGCGGTGCTCAATCGCCCGTATCAGGCACCCGAAGGCGAAGTCGAAGCGGCGTTGGCGCGGATCTGGGCCGAGGTGCTCAACGTCCATCAGGTCGGGCGTCACGACAACTTCTTCGAGTTGGGCGGGCATTCGTTGCTGGCGGTGAGCCTGGTTGCGCGCATGCGCCAGACCGGGTTGCACACCGACGCCCGGTCGCTGTTCAGTCAGCCGACGCTGGCGGCACTGGCGGCCAACACCCGCAGCCAGGCACAGCAACTGGAAATCCCGCAGACCACCATCCCGAGCCTCAACCGCAAACGCCGGCTCTGAGGGTTCAACCGGTAGACGCCGCCGAAGGCTGCGATCTTTTGACTTTGATGTTTTAAAAACAAGATCAAAAGATCGCAGCCTGCGGCAGCTCCTACAGGGGGATTAAAAGGGTTACGGCCTATGGGGCGAAGGATTGTCCCTGCTTCCCATGTCAGCTCCCCAAGCCTCGATGTTTTAGTTTTTCCAGGCTGCGCGCATCTCGCACGGACTCGCGGCTGCGCGCTCCTTTTTCTCGTATTTACAGCAGGTTATCCCATGCATTTCAGCGAACTGATGGCTGTTATTTCGACCCATGCGATCCGCCTTCAACAGGAAGATGAAGACCTGGTCATTCTGGGCAGCGACGACGCGCTGGATGACGCGTTGTGGGACAGCCTCGCCGAACACAAGTCGCAGCTGTTGGAACTGGTCACCAGCCATGGCGGCGACTGGTTGAGCCCGGCTTTTCGCATCACCCCGGACATGCTGCCGCTGGTGCAACTGGATCAACCGACCATCGACCGCATCATTGGCGATGTGCCGGGTGGTGCCGCCAACCTGCAAGACATCTATCCGCTGGCGCCGTTGCAGGAAGGCATGCTCTATCTGCATTTGTCCGCTGCGGCAGGCGATCCTTATGTGTCGCAGGCGCGCTTCGCCTTCGATAGTCGCGAACGTCTGGACGCCTTCGCGCTGGCATTGCAATGGATGGTCGAACGTCACGACATCTTGCGCACCTCGTTCATCTGGGAGCGGCTCGACGAACCCTTGCAAGTGGTGCAACGCCATGCGCCGCTGTTCTGCGAAGAAGTCGAGCTCGACGCCGACGGTGACGTACTGACGCAGTTGCTGGAACGTCATGACCCACGGTTTTTCCGTCTCGATGTGCAGCAGGCACCGTTGCTGCGTCTGGTGTACGCCGCCGATCCGGACAATGATCGCGTGGTTGCGTTGTTGCTGTTCCACCACTTGATCATGGACCACGTCGCCCTCGACGTGGTGCGCCGCGAAACCCGGGCATACCTTCTTGGACACGCGGAGCAGGTCGGCCCGGCCGTGCCGTATCGCGATCACCTGGCCAAGGCACGCCTGGGCCTGAACGAGCAGGCCCAGACAGCGTTTTTCCGCGAGATGCTCGCCGACATCGATGCGCCGACTTTGCCCTGCGGCTTGCAGGATGTGCAGGGCGACGGTCGAGGTATCGAAGAGTCGTCGCTGCTGCTCGACAGCACATTGAGCCGGCAACTGCGCACGCAGGCCAGGCAGCTCGGTGTTAGCGTCGCAAGCCTGCTGCATCTGGCGATGGCGCGAGTGCTCGGCCAGTTGTCCGGGCGTACGGCGGTGGTGTTTGGCACTGTGCTGCTGGGACGCATGGAGGCGGGCGAGGGAGGCGAACAGGCGTTGGGGATGTTCATCAATACGCTGCCGCTGCGGGTGGATGTCGGTCAGGAAGGCGCGCGCGCCGCCGTCTTGACGACGCATCGGCGTTTGACCGCGTTGCTCGCGCATGAGCAGGCCTCGCTGGCCCTGGCTCAGCGATGCAGTGCTGTTGCGGTGCCGACGCCGCTGTTCAGTGCGATCCTCAACTATCGCCACAGCAGCGCCGAAGAAGTCGCCGAGGTCAGCGAGCTGGCAACCGGCGTGCAAGTATTGGGCGCCCGTGAGCGCACCAACTATCCGTTGACCGTCAACATCGATGACCTCGGCGAAGACTTGCGTATGACCGCACTGGCTGATGTCGCTCTCGGAGCCGAACGCATCACACGCTACCTGAACACCGCGCTGCACAGCCTGGTACAGACGCTGCAATCAACGCCAAATGCGCCGCTGCACAACCTCGACATCTTGCCGCCGCAGGAGCGCGAATACCTGCTGCACGGAGTCAATTCGCCGTTGCCACGCTTCCCCGAAACGCCGCTGATTCACCAGCAGTTCGAAACCCATGCGCAGGCGCGGCCAGACGCTACAGCACTGATGTTCGAGGGGCGCACCGTCAGCTATGGCGAGCTCAATCGCCGCGCCAATCAGGTTGCGCATCAACTCCTGGCGCGCGGCATTCGTCCCGATGACCGGGTGGCAATCTGCGTCGAACGCGGACCGCAGATGATCATCGGCCTGCTCGGTGTGCTCAAGGCTGGCGCGGGTTACGTGCCGATCGATCCGGCGTATCCGCTGGAGCGCATCGCCTACACCCTTGAAGACAGTGCCCCGGTGGCGCTGTTGATTCAGGCGCAAACCCTTGATCGAGTCGGTGCACCCGACATGCCGATCATCGACCTCGACAGTGCGCAGTTGCAGGCTGAACTGAGCAGTAATCCACAGATTCCCGAGCTGACCCCGAGTCATCTCGCCTATGTGATTTACACCTCTGGCTCCACCGGTCTGCCGAAAGGCGTGATGGTCGAGCATCGCAACGTGGTGCGGCTGTTCTCGGCGACTCATGACTGGTTCAACTTCAACCCCCGAGACGTCTCGGCGCTGTTCCATTCCTTCGCGTTCGATTTCTCGGTGTGGGAAATCTGGGGGGCGTTGGCATTTGGCGGGCAACTGTTGCTGGTGCCGCAGGCGGTCAGCCGTTCCCCGGACGACTGCTACGCATTGCTGTGCCGCAGCGGCGTGACCGTGCTCAACCAGACCCCGAGTGCATTCCGCCAACTGATCGCCGCACAGGGTCGCAGCCCGTTGCAGCACTCGCTGCGCGAAGTGATTTTCGGCGGCGAAGCCCTGGAGCCTGGCCTGCTCAAACCGTGGTATGCGCGGGTGGGTAATGCCGGCACGCGCCTGGTGAATATGTACGGCATCACCGAAACCACCGTGCACGTGACCTATCGCCCACTGGCGGCAGCCGATGCGCAACTGGTTGGCCGCAGCCCGATTGGCGTCGGCATTGCCGATTTGCAACTGTACGTGCTGGACACGCAACGCGAGCCGGTGCCGGCGGGCGTTGTCGGCGAGTTGTACGTGGGCGGTGCCGGGGTGGCCCGGGGTTACCTCAATCGCGAGGCACTGACCGCCGAGCGCTTTATTGCTGACCCGTTCAGTGGCCGTGCCGAAGCGCGCTTGTATAAGACTGGCGACCTCGCACGGTGGACGGCCGACGGCAGCCTCGAATACCTCGGACGCAATGACGATCAAGTGAAGATTCGCGGTTTCCGCATCGAACTCGGTGAAATCGAAGCGCGCCTGGCCGCCTGCGACGGCGTCCGCGAAGCCGTGGTCATTGCTCGTGAAGACGGCCCCGGCGACCAGCGTCTGGTGGCGTACTGGCTGGCGGCCGAAGGTGCTGAGCCCAGCGCCGCGCAACTGCGCGAACAACTGCTGGCGTCGCTGGCCGAGTACATGGTGCCGAGCGCTTTTGTGCGCCTCGATGCCTATCCACTGACGACCAACGGCAAGCTCGACCGCAAGGCGTTGCCGCAGCCCGACAGCGAAGCGTTTGCCCGTCGCGGTTTCGAAGCACCGGTCGGCGCCGTGGAGACGCTTATCGCCGACATCTGGCAGACCTTGCTCGGTGTCGAGCAGGTCGGCCGGCATGACAATTTCTTCGAGCTGGGTGGCCATTCGTTGCTGGCGGTCAAGCTGATCGAGCGCATGCGCCAACACGAATTGCATTGCGACGTGCGCGTGCTGTTCGGCCAGCCAAGTGTGGCAGCACTGGCGGCAACGCTGGGCGCAGCGCAAACCATCGTGGTGCCGGACAACCTGATCGAGCCTGGCTGCGCGCGCATCACCCCGCAGATGTTGCCGCTGGCCGCGCTGGATCAGGCAGGCATCGACCGTGTCATCGCAACGGTGCCCGGTGGTATCGCCAACGTGCAGGACATCTATGGCCTGGCACCGTTGCAGGCGGGGATTCTGTACCACCATCTGGCAACCCATGCCGGTGACCCGTATGTGTTGCAGGCGCAATTCGCCTTCGACGGTTTGCCGCAGATCAAAGCCTTCGTCCGCGCCATGAACGCGGTGATCGCCCGTCACGACATCCTGCGCACCAGCGTGGTCTGGGAGGGTCTGGAAGAACCGGTACAAGTGGTTTGGCGCCAGGCTCCGCTGGCGCTGGAGCGAGTCGATGCCGACCTGCTGGAAGGCGATGTACTGGAGCAGATGCAGGCCCGTTTCGATCCGCGACACTATCGACTGGATCTCAATCGTGCACCGATGATGCGTTTCGCCTACACCGAAGATGTGCCGCACCAGCGCTGGGTTGCCATCCTGCTGTTTCATCACATTGTGCTCGACCACACGGCACTGGAAATGCTGGTGGCCGAAATGGATGAGGCCATGCGCGAGCAATCGAGCGATCTGCCGGCTCCGGTGCAGTACCGTCAATACGTAGCACAGGCGCGGCTCGGCGCAGATGCTGACGCCCACGAAGCATTCTTTCGCGACATGCTTGGCGACATCGACGAACCCACCCTGGCCTTCGGGTTGCAGGATGTACACGGCGATGGCAGCACGATTGTCGACACCGAACAGGCGCTGGATGCCGGCGTTGCCGAGCGTCTGCGTGAACAGGCGCGCCGGCTCGGCATTAGTGTGGCGAGTCTGGTGCATCAGGCGTGGGGCCAGGTATTGGCGCAAATGTCGGGCCGCGATGAGGTGGTATTCGGCACGGTACTGCTGGGGCGGATGCAGGGCGGCGCGGGTGCTGATCGCGCGCTGGGCATGTTCATCAACACGTTGCCGTTGCGCGTCAGCGTGGGGCCAACCACGGTGCAAGAGGGCGTGCGTGCCACGCACGAACGTCTGGCGCAACTGCTCGGGCATGAACAGGCCTCGTTGGCGCAGGCCCAACGTTGCAGCGGTGTGTCCGGATCGCTGCCGCTGTTCAGCACTTTGCTCAATTTCCGCCACAGTGCGCCGCAATCCGCCGGCGTGGCGTGGGACGGTATTCAGATTCTTAGCTCCCGCGAACGCAGCAACTACCCGTTGGTCATCAACGTCGATGACCTCGGCGAGGGCTTTCGTCTGGGGGTGCAGGCATTGCCGCAAGTGGATGGCGCACGGGTCTGCGATTACCTGCACACCGCGTTGCACAATCTGGTGAAGGCGTTGGAGTCGCACCCGACCACGCCGTTGCAGCAGTTGTCGATCCTTTCGCCGAGCGAGCGGCAACGGGTGCTGGTCGGCTTCAACATTACCGGCCGGGATTACCCGCGTGAGCAAACCGTGCAGCGCCTGTTCGAAGCCCAGGCAGCGCTGCGTCCGCAGGCACTGGCGGCGATGCAGGACAGCCAGCAACTGAGCTATGAAGAACTGAACCGCCGCGCCAATCGTCTGGCTCACCACCTGATCGGACTCGGTGTGCAACCGGGGCACAGCGTGGCGACGTTGCTTGAGCGCTCGCTGGATCTGCTGGTCTGCATCCTCGCGATCAACAAGTGCGCGGCGGTGTACGTGCCGCTGGACATCAACGCCCCGGCCGAGCGTCAGGGCTTCATGGTGCAGGACAGCCGTGCGGTGCTGTTGCTGACGCAGAGCGACGCAGCCGTCGAATACTCGGCGCGACGTCTGGACCTCGACACGCTGTTACTGGGCGAGTATCCCGCGCACAACCCGAATCTGCCGCAGTCCGCAGAATCGCTGGCCTACATCATGTACACCTCGGGTTCCACCGGCGCGCCAAAAGGTGTACTGGTGCCGCATCGGGCAGTCACGCGATTGGTGATCAACAATGGCTACGCCGATTTCAATGCCGGCGACCGCATAGCGTTCGCCTCGAACCCTGCATTCGACGCCAGTACGCTGGAGGTCTGGGCGCCGCTGCTTAACGGCGGCGCGGTGGTGGTGATCGGGCAAGACCAAGTGCTGTCTCGCGAGAGCTTCCTCAACGTGTTGCTGACGCAGGCCGTCAACGTGCTGTGGTTGACCGCTGGCCTGTTCCACCAATACGCCGATGACTTGATGCCGGCGTTCCGTCGCCTGCGTTATCTGCTGGTCGGCGGCGACGTTCTCGATCCTGCGGTGATCGCCCGCGTGCTGCGTGATGGCGCACCGCAGCATCTGCTCAACGGCTATGGCCCGACCGAAGCCACGACATTCACCACCACCCATGAAATCCGCGCACTCGAAACCGGCAGCATTGCCATTGGCCGACCGATCGGCAACGCCCGCTGCTATGTGCTCGATGCCCGTCAACAACCGCTCCCGGTGGGCGCAGTCGGTGAGCTGTTCATCGGCGGTGCCGGGGTGGCGAAGGGGTATCTGAATCAGCCCCAAATGAGCGAAGAGAAATTTCTGGCCGACCCGTTTGCCGACGTGCCGGGTGCGCGGATGTACCGCACCGGTGATCTGGTTTGCTGGCTGGCCGACGGCACGTTGCAGTACCTGGGGCGCAATGACCAGCAAGTGAAAATTCGCGGCTATCGCATCGAACTGGGGGAGATCGAAACCCGCCTGTGTGCTTGCGCCGGGGTCCGCGATGTCGTGGTACTGCTGCGCGAAGACGTGCCGGGCGATAAGCGTCTGGTGGCGTGGTTCACCGCACAGGACACTGCTCATGTGCCTGCAATCAGCGAGTTGCACGCTCAATTGCAAGGGCAGTTGCCCGACTACATGCTGCCCTCGGCCTATGTGCGACTGGACGCATGGCCGCTGACGGCCAATGGCAAACTGGATCGCAAGGCGTTGCCGGCGCCCGATCAGGACGCGCTACTCAGCCGCGAGTTCGCGGCACCGCAGGGCGAGGTGGAAGTCGCTCTGGCGGGAATCTGGGCCGACCTGCTCAAGGTCGAGCGCATCGGTCGGTTTGACCACTTCTTTGAACTTGGCGGCCATTCGCTGATGGCGGTGAGCCTGATCGAGCGCATGCGTCAGCTCGGCCTCAGTGCCGATGTGCGCGTGCTGTTCAACCAGCCGACCCTCGCTGCATTGGCGGCGGCGGTGGGCAGCGGTCGCGAGATAGAGGTACCGGCCAACCTGATCCCGGCCGGATGCACGCACATTACTGCGGACATGCTGAGCCTGACTGAACTTGATCAGGCCAGTATCCAGCGCATCGTCGCCACGGTGCCGGGCGGCGCGGCCAACGTGCAGGACATTTATCCGCTGGCACCGTTGCAGGAAGGCATCCTCTATCACCACCTCAGCGCCGAACAGGGCGATCCGTACCTGCTGCAATCGCGCCTCGCATTCGACAGCCTTGAACGTTTGCACAACTTCGCTGACGCTTTGCAGCAGGTCATCGTCCGTCACGACATTCTGCGCACCAGCGTGGTCTGGGAAGGCCTGCCGAGCGCTCACCAGGTGGTGTGGCGTCAGGCGCAACTGGTGGTGCAAGCGGTGCCGCTGGACCCGGCGCATGGCGATATTCTCGAGCAGTTGCATCAGCGCTTCGACGCTCGACATCACCGCATCGACCTGACCCAGGCGCCGTTGCTGCGCATCGTTTATGCCGAGGACCCGGCGCAGCAACAAGTGGTGGCGATTGTGCTGTTCCAGCACTTGATCCTCGATCACACCGCCATGGACGTGGTCGGTCAGGAAATGCGCGCGATCATGTTCAACCAGGCGCACACCCTGACAACGCCGATGCCGTATCGCAACTATGTGGCGCAGGCGCGTCTGGGTGCTGACGAGCAAGCGCACGAGGTGTTTTTCCACGAGATGCTCAGCGATATCGATGAGCCGACATTGCCGTTCGGCTTGCAGGATGTGCAGGGCGATGGCAGCGATATAGAAGAAGCCCTGCAAGCGGTCGATGCCGATCTGAACGTGCGGTTGCGCGAGCAGGCCAGACAGTTGGGCGTCAGTCCGGCGAGCCTGATGCACCTGGCCTGGGCGCAGGTGCTGGGCGTGTTGTCGAATCGCCGCGATGTGGTATTCGGCACCGTGCTTATGGGACGTATGCAGGGCGGCGAGGGCGCGGATCGCACCCTTGGCGTGTTTATCAACACTTTGCCCTTGCGCGTGGATGTCAGCGAAGGCGTGCGCGCTGGCGTCAAGCGTACCCACGCCCGGCTGACTGCGCTGCTGGGCCATGAACATGCATCACTGGCGCTGGCCCAGCGTTGCAGCGCGGTGTCCGGCTCGACGCCGTTGTTCAGTGCATTGCTCAACTACCGCCACAGTGCCGCAGACTCCCAAGTACAAGCGGGGCAGGGGATTTGGGAGGGCGTACGGCACTTGGGCGGCGAAGAGCGCAGCAATTACCCGCTGACGCTGAGCGTTGATGATCTCGGCGAGGGTTTTGCCTTGGCGGTGCTGGCCGTAGGGCAGATCGGCGCGCAACGAATTTGCAGCTACATGCACACCGCGCTCGAACATCTGGCGACGGCGCTGGAACAGGCGCCGCAACGCCCGCTCAATCGTTTGCCGATTCTCTCGGTCGCGGAGTACGAGCACTTGCTGGTCGGTTTCAACCAGCATTCAGCAGCGTATCCACGTGGCGCGACGATCCATCGTTTGGTGGAAGCTCAGGCCGAGCAGCAGCCGGATGCTCTGGCGGTGGTTCAGGGCGCGCAGCAGTTGACCTACGCTCAGCTCAATCAGCGCGCCAATCGCCTCGCTCATCACTTGCTCGGCCTCGGCGTGCAGCCCGATGACCGCATTGCCGTGTGCCTGCGCCGCAGCCCGGACATGCTCGTGGCGTTGCTGGCGATTCTCAAGGCCGGGGCGGGTTATGTGCCGGTCGATCCGGCGTACCCGGCGCAGCGCATTGCTTATCTGTTGCAGGACAGCGATCCCGTGGCGGTGCTGGCGCAGGCTTCGACCCGAGAGCTGCTGGGGCGGATGCCGATAATTGATCTGGACAACCCCACCTGGCAACACCTGTCCGAGGCCAATCCGCAACTGCCGACCCTGACGCCCGCGCATCTGGCCTATGTGATCTACACCTCCGGCTCCACCGGTGAGCCGAAAGGCGTGATGGTCGAGCATGCGACGCTGGAAAACCTCGTGCACTGGCACTGCGAGGCCTTCGATCTACAGGCCGGCAGCCACACCGCGAGTGTCGCCGGTTTCGGTTTTGATGCGATGGCCTGGGAAGTCTGGCCGGCGCTGTGTGTGGGGGCGACTCTGCATCTGCCGCCGCAATCGGTGAGCAACGAGCACCTCGATGACTTGCTTGACTGGTGGCGCGCACAGCCGTTGCAGGTAAGTTTCCTGCCGACACCGGTGGCCGAATATGCCTTCAGTCGCGACCTTGGGCACCCGACTTTGCGCACGTTGTTGATCGGTGGCGACAAGTTGCGGCAGTTCCCTCGGAATCAGACCTTTGCGGTGATCAACAACTACGGCCCGACCGAGGCTACGGTGGTTGCAACGTCCGGCGCGGTCGAGGCCGGGCAGGTGCTGCACATCGGTCGACCGATGGCCAATGCCAAGGTGTATCTGCTCGACGAACAACAACGGCCGGTGCCGGTGGGCGTCGCAGGTGAATTGTTCGTTGGCGGTGCCGGCGTGGCGCGCGGTTATCTGAATCGGCCCGAGCTGAGCGCCGAACGCTTCCTCGAAGACCCGTTCAGCGACGAACCGCAGGCGCGCATGTACCGCACCGGCGATCTCGCCCGCTGGCTGGCCGACGGCAATATCGAATATCTGGGGCGTAACGACGATCAGGTCAAACTGCGTGGTGTGCGCATTGAACTGGGTGAAATCGAAGCGGCGTTGAGCAGCCACGATGCCGTGCAGGATTGCGTGGTGTTGGTGCGCGATGGGCAACTTCTGGCGTGGTTCACCGGACAGTTGGGCGTCGAGATCGAAGATCTGCGCAGTCATCTGCAAGCGCAGTTGCCGCCAGCGCTGGTTCCGGCAGCCTATGTGCGACTGGACAACCTGCCGCTGACCGCCAACGGCAAGCTCGACCGCAAGGCCTTGCCCGAGCCGGATCAGAACGCCTGGCTCAGCCGCGAGTACGAAGCGCCACAAGGCGTTGTCGAAGCGACGTTGGCGCAGATCTGGTCTGAGGTACTGCAGGTCGAACAGGTCGGCCGTCACGACAACTTCTTCGAACTGGGCGGGCATTCGCTGCTGGCGGTGACGCTGATCGAGCGCATGCGTCAGGCCGGTTTGAGCACCGACGTGCGCGCATTGTTCAGCCAGCCAACCCTGGCCGCGCTGGCCGCTGCGGTGGGCAGTGGCCGCGAGGTCGAAGTACCGGCCAATCTGATTCCGGACAATTGCGCGCACATCACCCCGGACATGTTGCCGCTGGTGCAACTGGATCAGGCCAGCATCGAGCGCATCGTCGCCACGGTGCCGGGCGGCGCGGCGAATGTGCAGGACATTTATCCGTTGGCGCCGTTGCAGGAAGGCATTCTTTATCACTACATCACCGCCGAGCGCGGCGATCCGTACCTGCTGCAATCGCGTCTGGCGTTCGACAGCCTTGAACGTCTGCAAGCCTATGCCGGCGCATTGCGCCAGGTCATGGCGCGTCATGACATCCTGCGTACCGGGGTGGTCTGGCAAGGGTTGGCCGCACCCGTGCAGGTGGTCTGGCGCGCTGCTGAACTGCCGGTGCAGGAAATCGCCTTCGACCCGGCTGCGGGCGATGTGCTGGCGCAGTTGCATGAGCGTTTCGACGCACGGCATTTCCGTCTGGACATCAGCCAGGCGCCATTGACGCGTCTGGTGTATGCGCAGGACCCGCTCAATGATCGCGTGGTGGCGATGCTGCTGTTCCATCACATCGTCATGGACCACACCGCGCTGGAGGTTGTGCAGCAGGAAATGCTGGCGATCCTTTTGGGGCATGGCGAGCCGCCAATGCCTGCGGTGCCTTACCGCAACTATGTGGCCCAGACGCGGTTGGGCATCAGCGAGCAGGAACACGAAGGGTTTTTCCGCGAGATGCTTGGCGCCATCGACGAGCCGACGCTGCCATTCGGTATGCTCGATGTGCGCGGTGACGGCAATGACATTGAAGAAGTCCGCCAAAGCGTGCCCGAGGCGTTGGCCATGCGCCTGCGCAGTCAGGCGCGGCAGTCAGGCGTGAGCGTTGCCAGCCTGTTCCATCTGGCGTGGGCACAAGTGCTGGCGGCGACTTCGGGTCAGGACCGCGTGGTGTTTGGCACTGTGCTGCTGGGGCGGATGCAGGGTGGCTCCGGCGCTGATCGTGGCTTGGGGATGTTCATCAATACCTTGCCGATACGCGTGGATGTGGGTGACACGCCAGTGCGTGCGGGCGTCAGGGCGACGCATGCGCAACTGACTGCATTGCTCGGCCACGAACATGCATCACTGGCGCTGGCCCAGCGTTGCAGTGGTGTGACCGCGTCATCGCCATTGTTCAGCGCCATGCTCAACTACCGCCACAGCGTCAGCGAACAACAGCAGCAAGCGACTCGCCTGACCTGGCAAGGCATCGACAGCCTCTCCAGCGAAGAGCGCACCAACTATCCATTGAGCCTCAACGTCGATGACCTCGGTCAGGGCTTTTACCTGACCGTCATGACCCCTTCGAACATCGGCGCAGCGCGGGTTTGCGGCTACATGCTGCGGGCCTTGTCGAGCCTCGCCGAGGCGTTGGAGCAAACACCGCAGGAGCCGTTGAACCGCCTGCCGGTGTTGCCGGAGACAGAGCGGCAGAAGTTGCTCGGCGAATTCAACGCCACCGAAGTCGATTACGATCTTCAGCAAACGCTGCATGGCCTGTTCGAGGCGCAGGTACAACGATCGCCGCAGGCACCAGCCGTGGCGACGGCTGCGCAACAGTTGAGCTATGCCGAGCTGAACGCCCGGGCCAATCAACTGGCGCGGCACCTGCGAGAGTTGGGGGTGCAAGCGGATTCGCGGGTGGCGATCTGCGTCGAACGCAGCCTCGAAATGGTGGTTGGCCTGTTGGCGATTCTCAAGGCGGGCGGCGGTTATGTACCGCTGGATCCTGCATATCCGTTGGAGCGTCTGGCCTACATGCTCAAGGACAGCGCGCCGGTGGCGGTGCTGGTGCAGGGTTCGACGCGTGCGTTGCTGGGCGAGGTTGATGTGCCGGTGATCGATTTCGATCAAGCGCACTGGCAATCGCAACCGACGGACAATCTGTCCGACGCTGGATCGACTCCACAACACAGCGCCTATGTGATCTACACCTCCGGCTCGACCGGCCAGCCGAAAGGCGTGGTCAACGAGCATGCCGGGGTGGTCAACCGTTTGCTGTGGATGCAGGACGCTTACCGTCTGACGGCAGCCGACTCGGTGTTGCAGAAGACCCCGTTCAGTTTCGACGTTTCGGTGTGGGAGTTCTTCTGGCCGTTGATGACCGGCGCGCGCCTGGTCATGGCCCAACCCGGCGGGCACAAGGATCCGCAATACCTTGCACAAGTGATTGAGGCCGAGAACATCACCACGCTGCACTTTGTGCCGTCGATGCTCGACGTGTTCCTCGCCAACAGCGACACCAATCGCAGCAGCGGTCTGCGGCAGGTGATGTGCAGCGGTGAAGCGTTGCCGGGCAGTCTGGTGCGACGTTTCAAACTGCAATTGCCGGGCAGCGAGTTGCACAACCTTTACGGCCCGACCGAAGCGGCCGTGGATGTCACTGCGTGGAGCTGCGCCGGGCCAATCGAGCAAACGCCGGACAACACCCCGATCGGCAAACCGATTGCCAACACCCGTATGTACATCCTCGACGCTCAGCAACAACCGGTGCCGCAAGGCGTGATCGGTGAGTTGTACATCGGTGGTGTGCAGGTCGCACGCGGCTACCTCAATCGCCCGGAACTGAATGCCGAACGCTTCCTTGACGATCCTTTCCGTCCCGACGGCCGGATGTACCGCACTGGCGACGTCGCCCGCTACCTGCCCGACGGCAATATCGAGTACCTGGGCCGTAACGACGATCAGGTGAAACTCCGCGGCCTGCGTATCGAGTTGGGTGAGATTCAGGCGCGTATGACCGCGATCGCTGGCGTGCAGGAAGCCGCCGTGCTGGCCCGTGAAGATCAGCCGGGGGACAAGCGTCTGGTCGCGTATTACACCGGCGAGCGTCTGGAAATCGACGTGCTGCGCAGTCATCTGCTTGAGCATCTGCCGGACTACATGGTGCCGATGCTGTTCGTGCACCTGGACGCGTTGCCGCTGAGCCCCAACGGCAAACTCGACCGCAAGGCCTTGCCGGCACCGGATCAGAGCGCGCTGAAAACCCGTGAATACGAAGCCCCGGTCGGCGAAGTCGAAATCATCCTCGCACGGCTTTGGGCCGAGCTGCTCAACGTCGAACGAGTCGGGCGTCACGACCATTTCTTTGAACTGGGTGGTCACTCATTACTGGCGGTCAGCCTCATCGGCCGGTTACGCCAGGAAGGCATGGAAGCTGATGTCAGGGCGCTGTTCGAACAGCCGACCTTGGCCGGCTACGCCGCAATTACGGAAAGAATGGAGATCGTCCTGTGAATGTGATCGAACTGTTGGCAACCCTGAAAAGCAAAGACATTCAGTTGGCGGTCAGCGACGACCAGTTGCGCGTAAACGGCAACAAGCAGGCCTTGAGCGATCCGGCATTACTGGCAGCGCTGCGTGAACACAAACCGGCGCTGATCGAACTGATCAACGCCGGGCAGTATTCGGCCACCAAGGCCGGCCAGATCGACGTGCCGGCCAATGGCATTCGCCCCGGCACCACGCACATCACACCGGAAATGCTGACCCTCGCCGACATTGATCAAGCGACCATTGACCGCTTGATCGCCGACGTCCCCGGCGGCGCGGCTAATGTGCAGGACATCTATCCACTGGCGCCGTTGCAGGAAGGCATTCTCTATCACCACGTGAGTAACGAGCAGGGCGATCCGTACGTCATGCAGTCGTACTTTGCGTTCAGCAATCGTCAGCGGTTACAGGCGTTTGCTCAGGCCTTGCAAACGGTGATCGATCGCCACGACATCTTGCGCACGGCGGTGCATTGGGAAGGCCTGGATACGCCGCTGCAAGTGGTCTGGCGCGAGGTGCAACTGCCCGTGGAAGAGGTGCTGCTCGACAGCGAAGGCGATACCTTGCAGCAACTGCACGAACGCTTTGACGCACGGCATTTCCGTCTCGACGTCACCCGTGCACCGCTGATGCGTCTGGCCTACGCCTGGGATCAGGCCGGGCAGCGAGTGGTCGCGACGTTGCTGTTCCATCACATGGCGCTGGACCACTCGGCACTCGACGTGGTGCGTCACGAGTTGCACGCCTGCCTCACCGGTCAGCAACAATCGCTTGGCCGGCCGGTGCCGTTTCGCAACTATGTGGCGCAAGCGCGGCTAGGCATCTCGGAAGCCGAACATGAGGCGTTTTTCCGCGACATGCTCGGTGATATCAGCGAGCCGACGCTGCCTTATGGATTGCACGATGTGCAGGGCGACGGGCTGGGTATTGCCGAACTGAGCCTGCCGATCAACCCGCTGCTCGGCCAGCGTCTGCGGGCGCAGGCGCGGCAGCTCGGGGTGAGTGCCGCGAGCCTGTTCCATCTCGGTTGGGCGCAGGTGCTGGCGGCACTGACCGGCAAGCCCAACGTGGTGTTCGGCACCGTGTTGATGGGCCGTATGCAAGGTGCCGAAGCCACCGAGCGCGCACTGGGGATTTTCATCAATACCTTGCCGCTGCGGGTCGATGTCGATGCGCAGGGCGTGCGTGCTGCGGTGGATGCAACGCACCAACGCCTGACCACGTTGATGCGCCACGAACACGCGCCGCTGGCGTTGGCGCAACGTTGCAGCGGCGTGGCCGCACCCACGCCGTTGTTCAGCGCCTTGCTCAATTACCGCCACAGCCACACGGCGGCGACGGCGAGTGCCGAGACCCTCGCCGCGTGGGCGGGCATCAGCACCCTCAGCTCCGAAGAGCGCACCAACTACCCGCTGACCCTGAGCGTCGATGATTTCGGCGATGCGTTCAGTCTGACTTTGCTGGCGACCACTGAGGTCGAACCGCAGCGCATCTGCGAGTACCTGCACTGCGCGCTGGAAAGTCTGGTGCTGGCGCTTGAGCAGGCGCCGGACACCGCGCTCAACCAATTGCCGATTCTACCGGCGGCCGAGCGTGAGCAAGTGTTGCTGGCGTTCAATGCCACCCACGCCGATTTCCCGGCAACGCTGACTATCGCGCAACGTTTCGAGGCGCAAGTCGCGCAGCGGCCGGAAGCCGTGGCGGCGGCTTTTCTCGGTGAGCAATTGAGCTATGCCGAACTCAATCGGCAGGCCAATGCACTGGCCCATCAGTTGATTGAACTCGGGGTGAAACCTGACGATCGTGTGGCCATCGTCGCCCGGCGTGGCCTCGATACGCTGGTCGGGCTGGTGGCGATTCTCAAGGCCGGCGCCGGTTACGTGCCGATTGACCCGGCGCATCCGGCAGATCGTCTGCACTACTTGCTGAGTGACAGCGCCCCGGTTGCTATCCTCACCCAGAGCATTTTGCGCGAGCGCTTGCCAGCGCTGCATGTGCCGGTAATCGACCTCGATCAGCGCAGCTGGCCGCTGAGCGTGACCGCTGATCCGCAGGTGCCGGGCCTGACCAGCGCGCACCTGGCGTATGTGATCTACACCTCCGGGTCCACCGGGTTGCCGAAAGGCGTGATGGTCGAACACCGCACGTTGTCGAATCTGGTCGACTGGCATTGCACAGCGTTTGATCTGTGCGCCGGTCGTCACACATCAAGCCTTGCCGGGTTCGGGTTTGACGCCATGGCCTGGGAAGTCTGGCCGGCGTTGTGTGCCGGCGCGACCCTGCATCTGGCGCCGACTCACGAAGGCAGCGAAGACATCGACGCGCTGCTCGACTGGTGGCGCGTGCAGCCGCTGGACGTGAGTTTCCTGCCGACGCCAGTGGCCGAATATGCCTTCAGCCAGAACCTTGAACACCCGACCTTGCGCACCCTGCTGATTGGTGGCGACCGCTTGCGGCAGTTCAACCGCAACCAGCAGTTCGACGTGATCAACAACTACGGCCCGACCGAAGCCACGGTGGTCGCGACCTCTGGGCGGATCGAGGCGGGTGAGGCGCTGCACATCGGCAAACCGGTGGCCAACGCCACGGTGTATCTGCTCGATGAGCAGCAGCGCCCGGTGCCGATTGGCGTCATGGGCGAGTTGTACGTCGGTGGCGCGGGTGTTGCGCGAGGCTATCTGAACCGCGCCGATCTGACTGCCGAGCGCTTCCTCGATGATCCCTTCAGCAGCGCGGCGAATGCGCGCATGTATCGCACCGGTGACCTCGCACGTTGGCGGGCCGACGGCACGATTGACTACCTGGGTCGCAATGACGATCAGGTGAAAATCCGTGGCGTGCGCATCGAACTTGGCGAAATCGAAACTCGCCTCAACCAGTTGCCCGGCATCCAGGAAGCGGTGCTGCTGGCACGCGAAGACGAACCCGGCCAGCCGCGGCTGGTCGCCTATTTCACCGAGCAAGCGCAGGTCGAACCGCTGGCGGTGGCCGAGTTGCGTGCGCACCTGTTGACGCAGTTGCCGGACTACATGGTGCCAGTAGCCTTCGTCAAACTCGACGCGCTGCCACTGACCGCCAATGGCAAGGTCGACCGCAAGGCGCTGCCGAAGCCTGATCGTGCGGCACTGTTCACCCGCCAATACGAGGCGCCCCACAATGAACTGGAAACAGCGCTGGCGCAGATCTGGGCGCAAGTGCTGCAGGTTGAGCGAGTAGGGCGTCAGGATCACTTTTTCGAACTCGGCGGCCATTCGCTACTGGCGATGCGCATGGTGTCGCAGGTTCGCCAACGTCTCGGGGTAGAGCTGGCGCTGGGCGATCTGTTCGCCAATGCCGAACTGGCGGCGGTCGCCGCAGCGGTGGCGCAAGCCGGGCGTAGCACGCAACCGGAGATTGTGCCGGTGGCCCGTGACGGTGCGTTGCCGCTGTCTTTTGCCCAGCAACGTTTGTGGTTTCTGGCGCAAATGGAAGGTGCCAACACCGCCTACAACATCCCTATCGGTCTGCGCCTGCGTGGCCATCTGAACGAAGAGGCGCTGCAACAAGCGTTGGGGCGCATCGTTGCCCGCCACGAAACCCTGCGCAGCCGTTTTGCCCAGTTCAACGACGAAGCACAGGTATTGATTGCCCCGGTCGACAGCGGTTTGCTGTTGCGCGTCGAAGATCTGCGGCAACACCCGCAACCTGACAAAACCTTGTTGGCGCTGATTCAGGGCGAAGCTTCCGGGCCTTTCGACTTGCAGGACGACCCGCTGATTCGCGGGCGGCTGGTGCGTCTGGCCGATGACCACCATGTGCTGCTGCTGACCCTGCATCACATCATCTCCGATGGCTGGTCGATGGGGATTTTGACCCGTGAACTGATGGCGTTGTATCAGGCGTTCAGCCACGGCCAGCCCGACCCGCTGCCACCGCTGGCGCTGCAATACAGCGATTACGCGGTGTGGCAGCGCCGCTGGCTCAGCGGCGAGGTGTTGCAGCGTCAGAGCGAGTACTGGCAACAAACGTTGGCCGGCGCGCCGGCGCTGTTGATGCTGCCGACCGATCGACCGCGCCCGGCAGAACAGGATTTCGCCGGCAGCACCGTCGATGTGCTGCTCGACGAGCGTTTGAGTGCCGGGCTCAAAGCCCTGTCCCAGCGCCACGGCGTGACGATGTACATGCTGATGATCAGCGCGTGGGCGAGCCTGTTGAGTCGTTTATCCGGTCAGTCCGAAGTGGTCATTGGTTCGCCTGTGGCCAACCGCAGCCGCGTCGAGATCGAAGGGTTGATCGGCATGTTCGTCAACACCCTCGCGCTGCGTATCGACACCTCCGGTGAATTGAGCAGCGAGGCATTGCTGGCGCGGGTCAAGGCGCAAACCCTGGCGGCGCAGGCGCATCAGGATCTGCCGTTCGAGCAAGTGGTGGAAATCACCAAACCGTTGCGCAGCATGGCGCACAGCCCGTTGTTCCAGGTGATGTTCAGTTGGGACAGCGGCCACGGCACCGGCCTGAGCCTGGGCGACCTGACGCTGGAAAGCGTCGCCGAGCCAAGCCATTTTGCCAAATTCGATTTGTCGTTGACCCTCGCGGAGGCCGCCGACGGCATTCGCGGTTCGCTGGAATACGCCATTGCCTTGTTCGATGAGGTGACGATCCAGCGTTATGTCGGTTACTTCCTGCGCTTGCTGCAAGCGATGGTCAGCAACGATCAAGCGGTGCTTGCGCAGGTCGAGCTGTTGGCGGATGAAGAGCGCCAGCATTTGCTGGTTGATCTGAACTCGACCGCAACCGCGGATGATCTTGGGCAGACTGTCCATGGCCGCTTCGAGGCGCAGGTTTTGCGCACGCCAGAAGCTGAGGCCGTGGTGTGCGCCGAGTTGCATTTGAGTTATGGCGAGTTGAACCGCCGCGCCAACCAGCTCGCGCATCACCTGCGCCAATGCGGTGTGGGCAGCGATTCGCGGGTGGCGATCTGCGTCGAGCGCGGGCCGCAACTGCTGGTCGGTTTGCTGGCCATTCTCAAGGCCGGCGGCGCTTATGTGCCGCTGGACCCGGGTTATCCGGCCGAGCGCCTGGCCTACATGCTTGAGGACAGTGCGCCAGCGGCAGTGCTGGTGCATTCGGCGACGCGTTCGCTGATCGGCGAGTCCGCTGCGGTGCTGATCGATTTCGACCATTGCACCTGGCAAAACCTGCCCGAGAGCAATCCGCAGGTGCCAGACCTGAGCGCTGTGAATCTGGCGTATGTGATTTACACATCAGGCTCCACTGGCACCCCGAAAGGCGTGATGGTCGAGCACCGCAACCTGAGCAATCTGCTGCACTGGAGCGCCAGCCTGTGTCCGCTGTCGACCGGCGCTGCGCTGTTGCAGAAAACCCCGTTGAGTTTCGACGCTTCGGTCTGGGAGCTGTTCTGGCCATTGACTACGGGCATGCGTCTGGTGCTCGCCGGCCCCGATGGGCACCGCGATCCGGCGGCTCTGGTGCAGCTCATTCGCGAGCAACAGATCAATGTCATTCAATTTGTGCCGGCGCTGTTGCAGCAGTTTCTCGAAGTCGAGGACGTTGGCGAATGCAGCAGCCTCAGCGATCTGTTCTGTGGTGGCGGTGAGTTGACCGCCGCGTTGGTGCGCAGTGTGCGCGAGCGTCTGCCGCACGTTCGCCTGCATAACGTCTATGGCCCGACTGAGGCCACCGTCGACAGCACAGTGTGGACGCTGGAGCCGAATACGCCGGTACCGGAAGGCGCGCCACCGATCGGCAAACCGTTGTGCAATACCCGCGTGTATATATTTGATGCTCACCAGCAACCCGTGCCCTTCGGTGTCGTCGGCGAGATGTATCTCGGCGGCGTGCAGGTGGCGCGGGGTTATCTGAATCGGCCGGAGTTGAGCGCCGAACGCTTCCTCAATGATCCGTTCAGCGATCAAGCGGACGCGCGCCTGTACCGCACTGGCGACGTTGCGCGATATCTCGCCGACGGCAATATCGAATACCTGGGGCGTAACGACGACCAGGTCAAGATCCGTGGTTTGCGTATCGAACTCGGGGAGATTCAGGCGCATCTGGCGCAGGTCGACGGTGTGCGCGAAGCCGCCGTACTGGCCCGAGAAGACGTGCCGGGCGATCAACGACTGGTGGCGTACTACAGCGGCGAACCGTTGCAGATCGATCAGTTGCGCAGTGAATTGCTCACGCATCTGCCGGAATACATGGTGCCCGCCGTGTTCGTGCATCTGCCAGAATTGCCGCTGAGTCCCAACGGCAAACTGGACCGCAAGGCCTTGCCGGCACCGGACCAGACGGCGCTGTTGAAGCGCGAGTACGAAGCCCCGGTCGGTGAAGTCGAAACAGTGATTGGCGGGCTCTGGGCCGAGCTGTTGAAGGTCGAGCGGGTAGGGCGTCACGACCACTTCTTTGAACTGGGCGGCCATTCGTTGATGGCGGTCAATCTGGTTGCACGCATGCGCCGGGCCGGCCTGTCGGCGGATATCCGCGTGCTGTTCGGCCAACCGACACTGGCGGCGTTGGCCGCAGCCGTGGGCGGAGAACCTGAGGCAACTGTCCCGGCCAATCTCATCCCGCCGAGCTGCACGCGCATCACTCCCGAGTTACTGCCGCTGGTCGCGCTGGATCAGGCGACGATCGACAGAATCGTTGCGAGTGTCCCCGGAGGCGCTCTGAATGTTCAGGATATCTATCCGCTGGCACCGTTGCAGACCGGGATTCTGTTCCATCATCTGTCGACGGCTCAGGGCGATCCATATGTGCTGCAAGCACAGTTTGCCTTCGCCGACGAGCAGCGTTTGCAGGCATTTATCGCGGCTCTGCAGAGTGTGATCGAACGGCATGACATTCTGCGCACATCGCTGTTCTGGGAAGGCCTGGAACAACCGGTGCAAGTGGTCTGGCGTCAGGCTTCTCTGAGCTGTGAGCCGCTGGAAACAGACGCTGATCCGGCTGATGCGCTGAGCCAATTGCGCGCGCGCTTCACCATCGAAAATTACCGCATGCCCGTCACCGAAGCACCGCTGATGCGTGTGGTGTACAGCCGGGATGCAGGCAATCAGCGCGTGGTCGCGTTGCTGTTGTTCCATCATCTAGTGATGGATCACGTCGCCCTGGAAGTGCTGCAACACGAGATGCAGGCGTTTCTGCTTGGCCAGCCGCAGCGTCTGAGCGAGCCGGTGCCGTACCGCAATTACGTGGCGCACACCCGTTCCGGGTTGAGCGAGCAGGATCACCAGGACTTCTTCCGCGAGATGCTCGGCGACATCGATGAACCGACCCTGCCGTACGGCCAGAACCTGGCGGATGGCGGGCCTGCGCAAGAGGCGCAGCTGACGCTGGAGAGCAAGCTCAGTCACAGCGTACGTCAGCAGGCACGGCGCCTGGGTATCAGCGCCGCGAGCCTCATGCACCTGGCCTGGGCGCAAGTTTTGGGCCAGTTGTCCGGGCGTGAGCAAGTGGTATTCGGTACGGTTCTGCTCGGCAGATTGCAGGGCGGTGAAGGATCAGAGCGAGCGCTGGGTGTGTTCATCAACACCTTGCCGCTGTGCATCGAATTGAACGCGCACAGCGTCAAAGGCGCGGCACTGGCAACCCATGAACGCTTGAGTCAGTTACTGGCCCATGAACATGCGCAATTGGCGCAGGTACAACAGTGCAGCGCGATGCCGTCGGGCACGCCGCTGTTCAGCACATTGCTCAACTATCGTCACAGCGCACCGGTCGGGCCGATATCCGCCGAGGTGCAAGCCGCGTGGCACGGCATGCAATTGCTTGCGGCCGAAGAGCACAGCAATTATCGCCTGACGCTCAGCGTTGACGATCTCGGCGAAGATTTCAGCTTGAAGGTGTTGGCCGGTGCCGGCATCGATGCACAGCGGATCTGCGGATACATGCACGCTGCGTTGCACACCTTGCTCGAGGCGCTGGAACATACGCCGCACGCAGGTTTCGATCGCCTTTCAGTGATGCCTGCCGCAGAACGTCATCAGTTACTGGTCGAGTTCAATGCAACCGAGCATGAATACCCGCAATCGCTGACGGTGCACGGCCTGTTTGAGCGCCAGGTCGTAGCGCAAGCTCATGCCGTGGCAGCGGTGCAGGGTGAGCAATCGTTGACTTACTTAGAGCTGAATACCCGGGCCAACCAGTTGGCCCATCACCTGATTGCCCAAGGTGTGCAACCGGGCAGCCATGTGGCAATCCTGATGCCACGCTCGCTGGACCTGCTGGTCGCGCAACTGGCGATTGCCAAGTGCGCGGCAGCCTACGTGCCGCTGGACATCAACGCGCCGAGCGAGCGTCAGGCGTTCATGGTTGAAGACTGCCAGGCCGTGGCACTGCTGACGCTGAGCCGCGAAGTGATCGACTACACGGCATCGCGCATTGACCTGGACAGGCTGACGCTCAGCGGACAGCCGACGCATAACCCGAATCTGCTGCAATCCTCGGAATCGCTGGCGTACATCATGTACACCTCCGGCTCCACCGGCACGCCGAAAGGCGTGATGGTGCCGCACCGTGGCATCGGCCGCTTGGTGATCAACAACGGTTACGCCGATTTCAATCCGCAGGACCGCGTGGTGTTTGCCTCGAACCCGGCGTTCGACGCCAGCACCATGGATATCTGGGGGCCGTTGTTGAATGGCGGGCGAGTGGTGGTCATCGACCATGAAACCCTGCTCGATCCGAATGCTTTCGGCCGAGAACTGAGCAGCTCCGGGGCGACGATCCTGTTCGTCACCACCGCGCTGTTCAACCAGTACGTGCAACTGATTCCGCAGGCGCTCAAAGGCTTGCGCATTCTGCTGTGCGGCGGTGAGCGCGGCGATCCGTCTGCGTTCCGCCGACTGCTGGCCGAGGCACCAGAGTTGCGCATCGTGCATTGCTACGGCCCGACCGAAACCACCACCTACGCCACGACCTTCGAAGTACACGAAGTGGCCGAAAACGCTGAAAGCGTGTCGATTGGCGGACCGATTTCCAACACACAGGTTTATGTCCTCGACGCCCATCAGCAACCGGTGCCAATGGGCGTGACCGGCGAGCTGTACATCGGCGGCCAGGGCGTAGCGCTGGGCTATCTGAATCGGCCTGACCTGACCGCGGAGAAATTCCTTCTCGATCCGTTCAGCGACAAACCCGGTGCGTTGCTCTATCGCACCGGCGACCTTGCGCGCTGGCTGGCGCCGGGGCAACTCGACTGCATCGGGCGCAATGACGATCAGGTGAAAATCCGCGGTTTCCGCATCGAACTGGGCGAAATCGAAACGCGTCTGCTGAACTGCCCGGGCATCAAGGAAGCGGTGGTGCTGGCGCGCCGCGACGGCCAGGAAACCACGCGTCTGGTGGCGTATTACACGGTCACCGGTGAGACTCTCGACAGCGCTGATTTGCACGCTCAGTTGCAAGCGCGACTGCCGGAATACATGGTGCCAACGGCGTGGGTGCAGCTCGATGTGCTGCCGCTGAACAACAATGGCAAGGTTGATCGTAAAGCCTTACCCAAACCTGATGAGGCTGCGTTGCTTAGCCGAGAGTACACAGCGCCGCAAGGCGATTTGGAAAGTGTCCTGGCGCAAATCTGGATCGACGTGCTGCAGGTCGAGCAGGTCGGTCGTCACGATCACTTCTTCGAACTGGGCGGCCATTCGTTGCTGGCGATGCGCATGGTCTCGCTGGTACGGCAGCGCCTCGGTGTCGAGCTGGCGCTGAGCGATCTGTTTGCCGACGCGCAACTGTACGCCGTGGCTGCGACGCTGAATCGCGCCGGACGCAGCACGTTGCCGGAAATCCTCCCGGCGCCCCGTGATGAAGCGTTGCCAATGTCTTTCGCCCAGCAACGCCTGTGGTTTTTGGCGCAGATGCAGGGTGGCAACTCGGCGTACAACATTCCCATCGGCCTGCGTCTGCGCGGCCGTCTCGACGCTGATGCGCTGCAACGGGCGCTGACGCGGATCGTTGCTCGTCACGAAACCTTGCGCAGCCGTTTTGTCAGCATCGACGACACCGCGCAGGTGTCGATTGCGCCGGTCGGCAGCGATTTGCTGCTGCGTGTTGAAGACCTGCGCCAACACCCGCAGGCCGAACCTGCCTTGCAGACATTGATGACGCAGGAAGCCTCGGCCGCATTCGATCTGCAAACCGATGCGCTGATTCGCGGACGGCTGGTGCGTCTGGCCGACGATCACCATGTGCTGCTGGTGACCGTGCATCACATTGTCGCCGACGGCTGGTCGATGGGCGTATTGACCCGCGAACTGATGGCGTTGTATCAGGCGTTCAGCCATGGCGAGCAAGATCCATTGCCAGCGCTGACCTTGCAATACGGCGACTACGCCGTGTGGCAACGGCGCTGGCTCAGCGGTGAAGTGCTGCAGCGGCAAAGCGATTACTGGCAGCAAACCCTCGACGGCGCGCCGGCGCTGTTGACCCTGCCGACCGATCGGCCGCGTCCAGCGCAACAGGATTACACCGGCGGCAACGTCGAAGTGCTGTTGGACGAGCGCTTGAGTGCGGGACTCAAGGCCTTGAGTCAACGTCATGGCGTGACCCTGTTCATGACCATGACCAGTGCCTGGGCGCTGTTGATGAGTCGTCTTTCCGGGCAAGCCGACGTAGTGATCGGTTCGCCGGTGGCCAACCGTACCCGTGCCGAGATCGAAGGGCTGATCGGCATGTTCGTCAACACTCTGGCATTGCGCATCGACACCTCGGGCGAGCCAAGCGTCGAAGCGTTGCTGGCGCTGGTCAAGGCGCGGACTCTGCAAGCTCAGGCGCATCAGGACCTGCCGTTCGAGCAGGTGGTGGAAATCGTCAGACCGGTGCGCAGCCTGGCGCACAGCCCGTTGTTCCAGACCACGTTGAGCTGGGACAGCAGCGTCGGGCCGCAACTGGTGTTGGCGGACCTGACTCTGGAAGGCGTGACCGGGGAGGGCGATGTCGCCAAGTTCGACCTGACGCTGACGCTGGGCGAAGTCAACGGGGAGATTCGCGGATCGCTGGTGTATGCCACGGCGCTGTTCGACGAGTCGACGATCCAGCGCTATGTCGGCTACTTCCAGCGGCTGCTGGAAGCGATGGTCGGCGACGATCAAACCGTGCTGGAGCAGGTGCAGCTGCTGGCGCCGGATGAGCGTCAACGGCTGTTGACGGACTTCAATGCCACGGCGCGTGAATATCCGCAGACGCTGACCGTGCACGGGATTTTCCAGCAGCAGGTCGCGGCGCATCCGAAGGCTGTAGCGGCGGTCCATGGTACGCACTCGCTGAGCTACTTTGAGCTGAACGCTCAGGCCAATCGGCTGGCCCATCACCTGATCGGCCAAGGCGTGCAACCGGGTGATCACGTGGCGATCCTGTTGCCACGCTCGCTGGAATTGCTGGTCGCGCAAATTGCCATTGCCAAGTGCGCGGCGGCCTATGTGCCGCTGGACATCAACGCGCCGAGCGAGCGTCAGGCGTTCATGGTCGAAGATTGTCAGGCGGTGGCATTGCTGACGCTGAGCAGCGAAGTCATCGACTACACGGCATCGCGCATTGACCTGGACAGGCTGAAACTCAGCGGACAGCCGACGCATAACCCGAATCTGCTGCAATCCTCGGAATCGCTGGCGTACATCATGTACACCTCCGGCTCCACCGGCACGCCGAAAGGTGTGATGGTGCCGCACCGTGGCATCGGCCGCTTGGTGATCAACAACGGTTACGCCGATTTCAACCCGCAGGATCGCGTGGTGTTCGCCTCGAACCCGGCGTTCGACGCCAGCACCATGGACATCTGGGGGCCGTTGCTCAACGGCGGGCGAGTGGTGGTCATCGACCATGAAACCTTGCTCGATCCCAATGCTTTCGGCCAAGAACTGAGCAGCTCCGGGGCGACGATCCTGTTTGTCACCACGGCGTTGTTCAACCAGTACGTGCAACTGATTCCGCGGGCGCTCAAAGGCTTGCGCGTTCTGTTGTGCGGCGGTGAGCGCGGCGATCCGTCTGCGTTCCGCCGACTGCTGGCCGAGGCACCAGAGTTGAGCATCGTGCATTGCTACGGCCCGACCGAAACCACCACTTACGCCACGACCTTCGAAGTACACGAAGTGGCCGAAAACGCCGAAAACGTGTCGATTGGCGGGCCGATTTCCAACACGCAGGTGTATGTCCTCGACGCCCATCAGCAACCGGTGCCAATGGGCGTGACCGGCGAGTTGTACATCGGCGGCCAGGGTGTGGCGCTGGGCTATTTGAACCGGCCGGACCTGACCGCAGAGAAATTCCTTCGCGACCCGTTCAGTGACAAACCCGACGCGTTGCTCTATCGCACCGGCGACCTCGCGCGCTGGCTGGCGCCGGGGCAACTCGACTGCATCGGGCGCAATGACGATCAGGTGAAAATCCGCGGTTTCCGCATCGAACTGGGCGAAATCGAAACGCGTCTGCTGAACTGCCCGGGCATCAAGGAAGCGGTGGTGCTGGCGCGCCGCGACGGCCAGGAAACCACGCGTCTGGTGGCGTATTACACGGTCACCGGTGAGACTCTCGACAGCGCTGATTTGCACGCTCAGTTGCAAGCGCGACTGCCGGAATACATGGTGCCGACGGCGTGGGTGCAGCTCGATGTGCTGCCGCTGAACAACAATGGCAAGGTTGACCGCAAGGCGCTGCCGGCTCCAACGCAGGAGGCAATGCTCAGCCGCGCTTACGAGGCACCGGCCACTCCGCTGGAAGCACGCCTTGCCGACGTCTGGGCTGAAGTGTTGCAGGTCGCGCAGGTCGGTCGTCACGACAACTTCTTCGAACTCGGCGGCCACTCGTTATTGGCGATGCGCATGCTCTCCCAGGTACGTCAGCAGATGGGCGTGGAACTGGCGTTGGCCGATCTGTTCGCCAATCCGCAACTGGCTGCCGTCGCCGAAGTCCTCAGTCGGGCAGGCCGCAGCACGCTACCGGACATTCTGCCGGCACCGCGTGATCAAGTGCTGCCGCTGTCGTTTGCCCAGCAACGCCTGTGGTTCCTCGCACAGATGGGCGGCGGCAGCTCGGCTTACAACATTCCGATCGGTCTGCGTCTGCGCGGGCGCCTTGACGAAGACGCCTTGCAAAGGGCGTTGGCGCGAATCGTCGCCCGACATGAAACCCTGCGCAGCCGTTTCACCCCGCACGACGATCAGGCGCAAGTATTGTTTGTGCCGGTCGACACCGGTCTGCTGCTGCAAGTCGCAGATCTGCGTGAGCATCCGCAAGCCGATGAGGCTTTGCAGCAACTGAGCGAAGCCGAAGCGTGCGCACCGTTCAACCTGGAACATGATCCGCTGGTCCGCGGCCGACTGGTGCGTCTGGCCGACGATCACCATGTGCTGTTACTGACAATGCACCACATCATCTCCGACGGCTGGTCGATGGGGGTGCTGACCCGCGAGCTGATGGCGCTGTATCAAGCGTTCAGCCAGGGTGAAACCGATCCGCTGCCACCGCTGGCTCTGCAATACACCGACTACGCGGTGTGGCAGCGCCGCTGGCTCAGCGGTGAAGTGTTGCAGCGTCAATCTGATTACTGGCAACAGAACCTCGCCGGCGCTCCGGCATTGTTGAGCCTGCCGACCGACCGTCCGCGTCCGGCGCAGCAGGACTATAGCGGCGCCAGTGTCGAAGTGCTGCTGGACGAACAGACCAGCGCCGGCCTCAAGACGCTTTGCCAGCGCCGCGCCGTGACGCCGTACATGGTGATCATGAGTGCGTGGGCGATATTGCTCGCGCGCTTGTCCGGCCAGGACGACGTGGTCATCGGTTCGCCGGTTGCCAACCGAACCCGCGCCGAAATCGAAGGTTTGATTGGCATGTTCGTCAACACCCTAGCGCTGCGCATCGACACGTCGGGCGAGCTGAGCGGTGAGGCGCTGCTGGCGCGAGTCAAGGCGCAGACCCTGCAAGCCCAGGCGCATCAGGATTTGCCGTTCGAACAGGTGGTGGAAATCACCAGGCCGGTGCGTAGCCTGTCGCACAGCGCGTTGTTCCAGACGCTGTTGAGCTGGAACAACAACGACGGCCCAAGCCTGACCCTCGGCGACATGACGCTCGAAGGCGTCGCCAGCCCGAGCCGCTTTGTGAAATTCGACCTGTCGTTGACCCTCGGCGACTATCCGGGCGGGATTCGCGGTGCGCTGAACTACGCCACGGCGCTGTTCGACGAGTCGACTATCCAGCGCTTTGTCGGGTACTTCCAGCGACTGCTGGCGGCGCTGGTCAGCGATGATCAAGCGGTACTGGAACACCTGCCGTTGCCGGCACCGGAGGAGCTTCAGCGATTGCTGGTCGAGTACAACGCGACCGAAGCCGATTGCCCGCTGGAGCAGCCGCTTCAGGCCTTGTTCGAAGCGCAGGTACGGCGTAAACCGGAAGCTGTTGCCGTGCAATCCGAACAAGGCTCCCTGACTTATCAAGCGCTCAATGCGCGCGCCAACCGACTGGCTCATCATCTGCGCGAAATCGGTGTACAGCCGGACACGCGCGTGGCGATCTGCGTCGAGCGCGGACTGGATCTGGTGATCGGTCTGCTCGCCATTCTCAAGGCGGGCGGGGCGTATGTACCGCTGGATCCGGGTTATCCGGCGGAGCGTCTGGCCTACATGCTCAAGGACAGCGCACCGGTGGCCGTGCTGGTGCAGTCGGCAACCCGCTCGTTGTTCACAGCGTCTGCGGTTGCGCTGATCGACCTTGATTGCAGCATCTGGCAGAACCAGTTCGAATACGATCCGCAAGTGCCAGGTCTGAGTGCATCCAGTCTTGCCTATATGATCTACACCTCAGGCTCCACCGGTCTGCCCAAAGGCGTGATGATCGAACATCGCAGCGCCTGCAACATGGTGCACTGGGGCTCGCAGATCAGTGCGCCCACCGAACACGGTGCGCTGCTGCAAAAAGCGCCGTTCAGTTTCGACAGCTCGGTGTGGGAGATCTTCTGGCCGCTGTGTTCCGGCCTGCGTCTGGTGCTGGCACGACCTGACGGCAACCGCGATTCGGCTTATGTGGTGCAGACGATTCGCGAGCATCAGGTCAGTGTGGTCAAGTTTGTTCCTGCATTGCTCCAGCATTTCATCGAACAGGACGACGTCGAGCAGTGCACCAGCCTCACCGATGTACTCAACGGGGGTGGCGAACTCAGTGCGGCGCTGGTTCGCCAAGTGCGTCAGCGCCTGCCGTGGGTGCGTTTGCATAATGTCTACGGGCCGACCGAAACCACCGTCGACAGCAGCGGCTGGACGCTGGAGCCGGGTAGTCCGATACCGGACAGCGTGGTGCCGATCGGCAAGGCGCTGAGCAACACTCGCTTGTACGTCCTCGATGCCCACGATCAGCCAGTACCACTGGGCGTCAGTGGTCAGTTGCACATCGGTGGCGTTGGTGTCGCGCGTGGCTATCACGGACTGCCCGACATGCAGGCCGAGCGCTTCATCGACAGCCCGTTTGTGCCGGGTGACCGGCTGTACCGCACCGGCGATCTGGTGCGCTACAACAACGACGGCGACCTCGAATTCCTCGGCCGCAACGACTTTCAGATCAAGTTGCGTGGCTTGCGCCTGGAGCCGGGAGAAATCGAAGCGCGGTTGATCGAACACCCGGCGATCCGCGAAGCGGTGGTCATGGTGCGCGACGAGCGCCTGGTCGCCTGGTACACCCTGCGTGCCGACGTTGCCGCGCCGGATCTGGAGGTGTTGCGCGCCCATGTGCTGCAGCGTTTGCCGGAATACATGGTGCCGGGGGCTTTTGTGTTGCTTGACGCTCTGCCGCTGACGCCCAATGACAAGGTTGATCGCAAAGCGCTGCCTGAACCGGGTGTGGAAGCGCTCATCAACCGTCCTTACGTGGCGCCGCAAGGCGCAGTCGAAACGGCGTTGGCGCAGATCTGGGCCGAAGTGCTGGGCATCGAGCAAGTCGGGCGTCACGACAACTTCTTCGAGTTGGGCGGGCATTCGCTGTTGGCGGTGCGTCTGGTCAATCTGATGCAGCGAGCAGGGTTGCCAGTGTCGCTGGCGCAGTTGTTCCAGCACCCGAGCGTCGAGTCCGCCGCTGCGCTCCTCAAGCAGGACCGCGACGCTGCCGGACAGCCCGACGGACTGGTCGTGGTGCGCGCCGGGGATCACGGCACGCCGTTGTTTCTGATGCACGAGTTCAGCGGTCGCGACGTGTATTTTCCGGCATTGGCCATGCACATCGATGGAGCGTTCCCGATTTATGGTTTGCCTGGTGTGCCACTCGGCCAGCCGCAACTGCGTACGATCGAGTGCATGGCCCGGCGTATGGTCGAGATCATCCGTTCGGTGCAGCCGCACGGGCCGTATCGTCTGGCGGGATGGTCATTCGGCGGGGTGTTGGCCCTTGAGGTTGGCCAGCAATTGCTTGGTCTTGATGAGCCGGTTGATTTCATCGGCATGCTCGACAGCTATGCGCCCAACCCACTGGCTCAGAACAAGGCGATGTGGAGCGGTGAAGGGTTGGACAAGCGTCAGTTGCTGGGCCATTGCCGGGGTCGTTCGATGATGCTCGGGGCAGAGGGGCAAACCGCGTTGGCGCGTGTGCAGGCGCTGGAGGCTGAAGTCGGGCAACTGGATTTCAATGAGCTGTTCCGGCGTTGCCTGGCGCAGCAACTGACTGATCCGGAACTGTCGACCGTCAGCGCCGCAGATGCCAGGTACTACTTCGAGCGCGAAGCCGCGCACCGGCTGGCATTGGCGCATTACCGGGTCAGCCCGGCCAGCCAGACAATCCATCTGTTCCGCGCTCGGGAATTGATGGACGGGCAATCGATGCCGAGTCCGACACGCGGATGGGAAGAACGTTTTGCCAGCGAATGGCTGCACTGTATCGATATCCCGGGCGATCACCGCACGATGATGAAAAACCCGCACATCCAGGCCCTCGGACATGCCATCAGCCAGGCGCTGGAAGCTGTCGTGGCGCCAGAGCCTGAGCTGTATCAGCCAATGCTGACCATCCAGACCGGGCACGTCGGGCATGCGCCGATCTTTTGTGTGCCGGGGGCAGGGGACAGCGTGACCGGGTTCATTCACCTGACCGAGGCGCTGGGTCCGGAATGGCCGATCATCGGTCTGCAACCGCGAGGTCTGGATGGCAGCAGTGTGCCGCACAGTCAGGTGGAGGCGGCTGCCGCGTTTTATCTGCAGGCAATTAAGCAGGTTTATCCGCAAGGACCGGTGCACCTGATCGGCCACTCGTTCGGCGGTTGGGTCGCTCACGCCATGGCGGCGCAGTTGCAGGCTGCCGGGCGTGAAGTGGCGTCGTTGACGTTGATCGACAGTGAGGCGCCCGGCGGCGACGGCACGGCCGGTAAACCGTATACGGCGACTGCTGCGCTGGAGCGTCTGATCGAAACGCTGCAGTTGTCCAGCGGCAAATCTCTGGGTATTGATCCGCTGACCTTTGCCGATGCCGATGACACGACGCAGATGCGTCTTCTGCATGCCGGCATGGTGCACGCCGGTGTGCTCTCGGAAAAGGCAGCGGCGGACGCCATGCACGGCCCGGTGCGGACCTTCGCCACGGCGTTGCGCACGGTCTATCAACCGACACTCGCCTATCACGGGCCGGTCAGGTTGGTGTTGGTCGATGACCCGACGCTGGACGCCTGGGGCAATCAGCGTGAGCAGGCCGCGATCCTGGAAGGCTGGCAGCGTCAGGTCAACGACTTGGCGGTGTGGTACGGGCCAGGCAACCACTTCACGATTCTCAAGGCGCCCAACGTCTTCAGTCTCGCGGCGTGGTGGCATGACGGCCTGTCGGTGCCGGTCAACGAAACGCTGTCCTGAATGTTGTTTCTCTACCTGAGCCCGGCCGCTGGCCGGGCCCACTCCTGAACGGACTTGTGGTCATTTATGGAAAAGTCGAAGTTGCGCAAAGTCGGTATGGGATTGGCGTTGGCCGCGGTGGCCGGATTGGTGTTCTACACGGTGCAGGCTCCGGCCGAGGCACCGCAATACCTGACCGCCACGGTCGAACGCAGTGATATCGAAAACGCGGTGCTGGCCACCGGGTTGCTCGAAGGCATCAAGCAAGTGGACGTTGGCGCACAAGTGTCCGGCCAGTTGAAGTCGCTCAAGGTCAAGGTCGGCGACAAAGTGAAGAAGGGCCAGTGGCTGGCGGAAATCGATCCGCTGGTGTTGCAGAACACCTTGCGTCAGGCCCAGGTCGATGAGGAAAACCTGCAAGCGCAAAAGCGCGCCACGCAGGCGCAACTCAAGCAGACCAAGGCGATTTACGAACGCTATAAAAACCTGCAGGACGATGCGTCGATCTCACGTCAGGATTTCGAAACCGCACAGTCGGACTACGAAGTACAGCAGGCCAATCTGTTGTCGCTGGACGCGCAGATCAAGAGTGCGCACATCCAGATCGACACCGCCAAGGTCAACCTGGCGTATACGCGGATCGTCGCGCCGATTGATGGCGACGTGGTCGGCATCGTCACCCAGGAAGGTCAGACTGTGATCGCTAACCAGTTGGCGCCGATCCTGCTGAAACTGGCGGACCTGGACACCATGACAGTCAAGGCCCAAGTCTCCGAGGCCGATGTGATTCACATCGCCCCGGGGCAGGAGGTGTATTTCACCATTCTCGGCGAGGACAAGCGCTATTACGGCAAGCTGCGCGGCACCGAACCGGCGCCGCAGAACTTCCTGGAAGCGCCGCCCGCCGGCACCCCCAAGCAAAACTCGGCGGTGTTCTATAACGCGTTGTTCGAGGTGCCCAACCTCGACCATCGCTTGCGCATTTCGATGACTGCGCAAGTGCGCATCGTCCTCGACACGGCCAAGTCAGTGCTGACCGTGCCGGTGGCGGCGCTCGGGCCGCGCAATGCCGATGGCAGTTTTCCGGTACGGGTGCTGGACGCCAAGGGTCATGCGCAGTCACGCAACGTGCAGACCGGGATCAACAACAACGTCAAGGTGCAGGTCAATGACGGCTTGGCCGAGGGCGATCGCGTGGTGATCGGTGATCCAGTGACCAACGTGGCAGGGGCTTGAACATGACCCAACCGCTGCTGCAACTCACGGGCATCACCCGCAGTTTTACCGCCGGTGACCGCGAATTTCTCGCGCTGAAAAACATCAACCTGACGATCAATACCGGGGAAATGGTGGCGATCATCGGCGCCTCGGGCTCGGGTAAATCGACGCTGATGAACATTCTTGGCTGCCTCGATTACGCCACGGCCGGCAGCTACAAAATCAACGGCCAGGAGACGCGCGATCTGGACAATCAGGCGCTGGCCGAGCTGCGCCGCGATTACTTCGGCTTCATCTTCCAGCGTTACCATTTGCTGCCGCACCTGAGCGCCATGCACAACGTCGAAATGCCAGCGATCTACGCAGGTATTCCACAACTGCAGCGTCATGCCCGAGCCCGTGAGTTATTGGCGCGACTGGGCTTGCAGGAACACTTGAGCCACCGGCCGAGCCAACTGTCGGGCGGGCAGCAACAGCGAGTGAGTATCGCCCGCGCCTTGATGAACGGCGGCGAAGTGATTCTCGCCGATGAACCGACCGGCGCGCTCGATACCGCCAGCGGCAAGGAAGTGATGCGCATCCTGCTGGAACTGCACGCGGCCGGGCACACGGTGATTCTGGTAACCCACGACCCGAAAGTCGCGGCCAACGCCGAGCGCATCATCGAGGTCAGTGACGGCGAAATCCTCAGCGATCGCAGCAACGTGCGTGACACCACACAATTGCCGGACGAAGACACGGTGACACCCAAAGCCACGGCTTCACGGCGTCTGGTCGCCAGCCTCGGCTTGTTCAAAGAGGCGTTCAGCATGGCCTGGGTCGCGCTGATCTCGCACCGCATGCGCACGTTGCTGACCATGCTCGGGATCGTCATCGGCATCACTTCGGTGGTGTCGATCTCGGCGGTGGGCGAGGGCGCCAAGCGCTACGTACTGAAGGACATCGCGGCCATCGGCAGCAATACCATCGATATCTATCCCGGCACCAGCTACGGCGACAAGCGCGCAGCCGCCATCGAAACCCTGTTGCCCGCCGACGTCACGGCTCTCAATCAGTTGTATTACGTCGACAGTGCCACGCCGATGATCGGTCGCAGTCTGTTGCTGCGTTATCGCAATATCGATCTGGACGCGCAGGTCAATGGCGTCAGTCATCAATACTTCCAGGTACGCGGGATCAAAATGGCCGAGGGCATCCCGTTCAGCGAAAGCGATGCGCGGCGCCAGGCGCAAGTGGTGGTGATTGATCACAACACCCGTCAGCGCTTGTTCGGTGCCGGTGTCGACCCGTTGGGACAAGTGATCCTGATCGGCAATCTGCCGTGCACAGTGATCGGCGTGGCGGCGGAGAACAAAAACCTCTTCGCCTCGGGCAAGACCCTTAATGTCTGGGTGCCCTATGAAACTGCAGCCGGGCGGGTACTGGGCCAGCGTTATCTGGACAGCATCAGCGTGCGCATGAAGGACGGTCAGCCGAGCAAAGTCGTCGAAGAACATGTCACGCAGTTGTTGCTGCAACGTCATGGCATCAAGGATTTCTTTACCAACAATCTCGACAGCGTCTTGCAGACCGTGCAGAAAACCAGCCGCTCGCTGGCGTTGCTGCTGTCGTTGATCGCGGTCATTTCGCTGGTGGTCGGTGGGATCGGGGTGATGAACATCATGCTGGTGTCGGTGACCGAGCGTACCCGCGAGATCGGCATCCGCATGGCGGTCGGCGCGCGGCAATCGGACATTCGCCAGCAGTTTCTGGTGGAGGCGGTGATGGTCTGTCTTTTAGGCGGGGCGATCGGGATTACGTTGTCCTACGCCATCGGCCACCTGTTTTCGGTGTTTATCAAAGAGTGGGAAATGGTCTTCTCGCTGACGTCGGTGCTGACGGCGGTGGTCTGCTCGACGCTGATCGGCATCGTGTTTGGCTTCGTGCCGGCAAGAAATGCCTCGCGACTAGACCCGATCGAGGCGTTGGCCCGGGATTGAAAACGGCCCTCACCCTAACCCTCTCCCAGTGTATGTACCGGAGACATGGTGGACACATGTTCGGAGACATGGTGGACGGTTTTAGATCTTCTTACCTGCCGTCACGATCTGCAAGTTCAAGT